>JALVYZ010000351.1 GCA_027037705.1 bacterium
TTCTCCATCTTTAATAGAAATATTTCCAGTAAGATTTAAAACTTCTACATTTTTATTAATTGATTTAGTAATATAATTTTTTTTATTTTGGAGATAGTATGAGAAATTCAAATTTTGAAGAGCTCCAATTCCTGAAACAAAGCCAAGAGTGATATTTTCTTTTTTAATAATTTCATTCAATTTCTCCAATAAAAATTCATCTTTTAAAATTTTATCCATTATAATTTTTTTAATTTTCATAGCTCCTCCTATAGATTGTTATAAAATATACATTAAATTTAAAAAAAATTAAAGTTGATTTTTATTGACAACATGGTTATTATTTTATATGTGTCTTCCACTTTTTTAAAAATGCTATATATTATAGCCACTCCTATAGGAAATTTAGAAGATATAACATTAAGAGCTTTAAAAGTTTTAAGAAAAGTAAATTATATTTTTGCTGAAGATACAAGAAGGACTATTGTTTTACTTAAAAAATTTAAAATTAAAAATAAGAAAGTTGAAAGTTTACATAAATTTAATGAATTTAAAAAACAAGGTAAAATTTTAGATTTGTTAAATAATAATGAAAGTGTTGCAATTGTTTCTGATGCTGGGACTCCATTAGTTTCAGATCCTGGAGAAAATATTGTTAAAATGTGTTTTGAAAAAAATTTAAAAGTAGTACCAGTTCCAGGAGTTTCAGCTTTAACTACTTTACTTTCTGTTTGTCCATTTGAAAATAAAGAATTTATTTTTACTGGTTTTTTAGAAAAATCTAAACAGAAAATGAAAAATCAGTTTTTAAATTTATTAAAAACAGGTAAAAATATTTTCTTTTTTGAGTCTCCAAATAGGATATTGTCTACATTAAAAATTTTAAACGAAATTTCAGAAAATTTAAAGATTCTAATTGGTAGAGAATTAACAAAATATCATGAAGAAATTATCTATAATAAAGTTCCCAATTTAATAGAAATATTTGAAAAAAAAACACCTATTGGAGAATTTACTGTAGGTGTGAGAAATGATTTAGATATAAATAAAGATGAGTATCTAAAAGATATTAATTTAATGAGGTCTTTAAGTTTTTCGAATAGAGATATTATTTCTTTTATTACAAAGAAGTATAATCTAAAAAAAAATAAAATTTATGAATATTTAAAGGATAATTAGTATGAGAAATTTACCCCCACAAAATATAGATGCAGAAAAATCAGTAATAGGAGCTATCCTTCTTGATAATAAAATAATTGACCAGATATTAGATTTTTTAAAACCAGAAGATTTTTATAAAAATTCGCATAAAATTATCTATAAAGCATTTATTAATCTTTATAATCATAATGAGCCTATAGATATATTAACAGTTACCGATTATCTTCAAAGTAATAAATTATTAGATGACATAGGTGGAGCTTCATATTTAACTGAAATTATGAATGAAGTCCCTACAAGTGTAAATGCTGTATATTATGCAAAAATAGTAAAAAATAAAGCTATTTTAAGAGAAATTATTTTTACATCTACCAAAATAATTGAAGAATGTTACAATGAGCCAGAAGATATTGATAATTTTCTTGATTCTGTAGAGAAAAAGTTTTTTGAAGTTAGTGAAAAGAGATTTACAGCAAGTTTTTCAGATTTAACTTCAATTATATCTCAAGCAGTAACAACTATTCAAAATCTTTATGAAACAAAGAGTATTGTTTCAGGAATCCCATCAGGTTTTATAGATTTAGATAGAAAATTGAATGGATTTCATAAATCTGATTTAATAATTATTGCAGGAAGACCAAGTATGGGTAAAACTGCTTTATGTTTAAATATTGCACATCATGTTGCAGTAGAGAAAAGGCTTCCTGTTGCGTTTTTTTCCCTGGAAATGTCAAAAGAACAGTTAGGTTTTAGATTATTATCGCAGGAAACTAAAATTCCTTCTAATGTATTAAGAAATGGCTTAATTGCGAAAAATCAATGGCCTTTAATCACAGAAGCTGCAGGAAACTTAAGTGAAGGAAAACTTTTTATTGATGATACTCCTGCAATGAGTATTCTTGAAATTCGGTCTAAAGCAAGAAGATTAAAAGCTCAAGAAGACATACAATTAGTGATTGTTGATTATTTACAACTTGTGAGAGGAATTGATGATAGAGATTCAAGAGAAAGAGAAATTTCTGAAATTTCAAGATTTTTAAAAAACCTTGCAAGAGAGTTAAATATTCCTGTAATTGCATTATCTCAATTAAATAGAGCAGTAGAAC
>JALVYZ010000352.1 GCA_027037705.1 bacterium
AATAAATGCACAATCTAAAATTATTCCAGTCTTATATCATAAATAAATTAAAAAATATAAAAATTGAAGAGCACACCTTTATGGTTATAATTGCTGTATTTATAGGTGTGCTTGGTGGATTTGGAGCTATCTTTTTCAGATTTGCAATAAAATTTTTCCAGGGAATCTTTTTTGGTTCTTTTCATTATACACTTGAATACGCTTTTAAGCTTCCATGGTATGTTAAATTATTTGCACCAGCTGCAGGTGGGTTAATAGTAGGACCTATTGTATATTATTTTGCAAGAGAAGCTAAAGGTCATGGGGTCCCTGAAGTAATGGAAGCTGTTGCATTAAAAGATGGAAAAATTAGACCAAGAGTAATGATTGCAAAAGTTATAGCTTCAGCTGTATGTATTGGTTCTGGAGGTTCTGTAGGGAGAGAAGGTCCTATTGTTCAAATTGGTTCTGCTTTGGGTTCAACAATTGGACAATTCTTAAAAATAACAGGTTCAAGATTAAGAACTCTTGTTGCTTGCGGTGCTGCAGCAGGGATTGCAGGAACTTTTAATGCACCAATAGCAGGTGCATTATTTTCAATGGAAGTAATTTTAGGTGATTTTGGGATATCTCAATTCAGTCCAATTGTTGTGTCATCTGTTTCTGCTACTGTTGTTTCAAGGCATTTTTTAGGAAATTTTCCTGCTTTTATAATTCCAAACTATAAATTAACAAATGTTTTTGAAATGATACCTTATACTTTTTTAGGGATACTTGCAGGTTTTTCTGCATTACTTTTTATAAATTTTCTTTACAAAACAGAGGACTTTTTTGAAGAATTAAAATTTCCTGAACCATTGAAACCTGTTATAGGTGGTTTTATTATTGGTGCGATTGGGATATTTATTCCACATATTTTTGGGGTTGGCTATGATTCCATAACATTAGCATTAAACGGAAAGTTAGTTTGGTATATGCTTTTGTTATTAATTGTAATAAAAATACTGGCAACATCCATTACAATTGGTTCTGGTGGTTCTGGTGGGGTATTTGCTCCATCTTTGTTTATTGGAGCTCACCTTGGTGGTTTTATAGGATTTATAGTTCACAAATTATTTCCTACATTAACTTCAACCTCTGGAGCTTATGCAATTGTTGGAATGGGAGCAGTAGCAGCAGGAGCAATGCATGCTCCAATTACAGCTATTGTTATTATTTTCGAATTAACCAATAATTATACAATTATTCTTCCCCTGATGTTTTCATGTATAATTAGTGTTTTAATAACAACACACTTTAAAAAAGACTCTATTTATACCTTAAAACTTTCAAGAAGAGGAATTAATCTTTTTAAGGGTCATGAAATTAATATATTAAAAAAATTAAAAGTATCTCAGGTTATAAAATATCAATTTGAAAAAGTTTATTTAAATACAAATATAAAAGAACTCATGAATCTTATGGTAAAAAGTTCTCATCCTAACTTTTTTGTTGTTGATAAAAATAACAAACTTCTTGGAGTATTGACTATTGATGATTTAAGAAAAATAATTTTTGATTTAGATTCTCTTGAATCAATATTAGTTGCTTATGATATAATGACACCAATAAATCATTTTATAACTCCTGACGAATCACTTGATATTGCAATGAAGCTTTTTAGTGAATTAAATTTAGAAGAATTACCAGTAATAAATAATCTTTCTGAAAAAAAACTAATTGGAATAATAACTAAAAAAGATGTAATTGATTTATACAATCAGGAGATATTAAAAAGAGATACAGCTTCTACTTTATCAAAATTTATTACTTCAACTGAAAAATTTAAAGAAATTAGACTAATTGATAATAAATATCTATCAGAATTAGAAATTCCAGAAAGTTTTATAAATAAAACAATAAAGGAGTTAAAAATAGCTAATAATTTTCATGTTGAAATCATTTTAATAAAATCTCTAATAAACAACAATTATTCTTTGGTAACACCTTATGGAGATTATCTTTTCAAAAAAGGAGATATAATTACTGTAATTGGAGAAAAAACAAATATTGATAAATTAAAAAGATTATAGTCAATATTATTAAAAGCAATGTCCCCTTTCAAAGATAAAGGGGACATTTATTATTACAATAAATTAGAAATTGTTGTCTGGAGATAGGATAGTATTGAAGAAGGTAAAATTCCTAAATATAATACACCTGCAATAGCAAGTGAAATCCCAAAAACAGTACCTAAATTATATTGAGGTACAACTTCACCT
>JALVYZ010000353.1 GCA_027037705.1 bacterium
TTATAGATAATCCAGTTGCTGCAAATATTTTAATGTTATTTCTTATTATTGGTGGTTTATACTGGAGTACTCAAATAAAACAGGAAGTTTTTCCTGAATTTACAATTGATGAAGTAATTGTATCAGTAGAATATCCTGGCGCAAGTCCTGAAGAAATTGAAAAAGGAATTTTATTGCCAATTGAGGAAGCAATTGAGGGTTTAGATGGTATAGATGATGTTATTTCAAAAGCTAATGAAGGTTACGGAACTGTTATAATAGAAGCAAGTAATGACGCAAATATTTATCAGTTGTATCAAGATGTAAAAAATGAAATTGACAGAATAACAACATTTCCAGTTGATGCAGAAGAGCCTAATGTTTATATCCCTTCAAGAAAAAGAGAAGTCATAACTTTAATTATATACGGCAACAAAGATGAGAAAACATTGAGAGAATGGGCAGAAAATATAAAAGATAAGTTGTTGAATTTTAAAGATATAAGTAGTGTAGAGTTGTTAGGTGATAAAAGATATGAAATAACAATTGAAATTGATCGTGATACTTTAAGAAAATATAATTTAACTTTAGAAGATGTTTCAAAAAAAATTAGAGAATATAACCTTGAATTACCTGCAGGCAAAATTGAGACAAGGAATGGAGATATATTAGTTAAAGTTAATGAGAGAAGAGAATATGGAAAGGAGTTATATGATATCCCTATTGTAAAAACTGAATTTGGAAAAGTTGTAACTTTAGGAAACATTGCTAAAATAAAAGATAATTTTGAAGAAGTAAATAGATTTATTAAATATAATGGATATCCGGCGCTTGGAATTGAGGTTTTTAGAGTTGGAAATCAAAAACCAATAGAAATATCCAATACTGTAAAAAAATTTATTAAAGAATTTAATCCTCAACTGCCAAAAGGACTACATTTAGCTTATGTTAATGATAGAGCAGAAATTTTTTCTCAAAGAATTGATTTGTTATTGAGAAATGGGAAATTAGGATTAATTCTTGTTTTTATACTATTGGCAATATTTCTTGAATTAAGACTTGCATTCTGGGTGATGCTTGGCATCCCTATTTCATTTTTAGGCTCAATGTTGTTATTCCCCCATTTTAATGTCTCAATTAACATGGTATCTCTTTTTGCATTTATTATATGTCTTGGAATTGTTGTTGATGATGCAATAGTTGTTGGTGAAAATATCTATAGATTCAAGCAAGAAGGAAAAACTTTCAAAGAAGCTGCTTATTTAGGAACAAAGGAAGTTATGACACCTGTTATCTTTAGTGTTTTAACAAATATGATAGCTTTTTTACCAATGTATTTTGTGCCTGGAGTTATGGGAAAAATTTTTAGAATCATTCCTGTTATAGTTATTTCTGTTTTTACTATATCATTACTGGAAAGTTTATTAGTTTTACCAGCTCATATAGGCCATCAAAAAGAAAAACCAAAAAAATATTTAAATTTTTTAAACAATTTCCAGCAAAAAATTAGTAACTTTTTATTGAAAGTGATTCATAAAGTTTATGGTCCAGTTTTAAAATTTTGCATACGGTATAGATATGTAACATTTGTATGTGCTATTATAATTTTAATATTAGCAATTAGTTATGTGAAAAGTGGAAGAATAGGAATTGTTTTCTTCCCAAAAGTTGAATCTGATTTTGCTTATGTTAGTTTTGAGCTGCCTGTTGAAAGCTCTGTATTTGATACAATAAAAGTAGCAAATCAATTAGTACAAAATGCAAAAAAGATTATTCAAAATAATGGAAAAGATAAATTAGCAAGAGGAATTTTTACAAGCATTACAAACAATAAAGGATATATAAAAGTATTTTTGACTCCACCAAAAGTTAGACCAATTTCCACCAGTAAGTTTACAAAAAAATGGAGAGAATTATCAAAAAATATTTCAGGGGTAAAAACATTAAAGTTTTTTTCTGATTTTGGTGGGCCAGGAAGTGGAGCTTCTTTAACAGTTGAATTACAACATAGAGATATAAATTCTTTAAAAATGGCAAGTAAAGAGTTAGCAGAATATTTAAAAACATTTAAAAATGTCTCAGATATTGATGAAGGTTATCAAGAGGGCAAAATTCAATATAATTTAAAAATAAATGATAGAGGTAAAGCTCTTGGCATTAATACTATTTTTCTTGGCAGACAACTAAGAAATTATTATTATGGAAGCGAACCTAAAAGATTTCTTAGAGGGACAAATGAAGTAAGGATAAAGGTAAAAGCTCCTGAGAAAGAAAGGGATTTTAAATATTTTTTTGAAACATTTTTAGTCACATTGCCAAATGGTGTAAAAGTTCCACTTAAAGATGTTGCTAATGTTGAGAAAGTGAGAGCATATACAGTTATAGAGAGGCATAATTTTAGAAGAATTGTTGATGTTACAGCAAATGTAACCCCAGAAAATCAAACAACAAAAATAATAAATATTTTACAACATGAATTTTTGCCACATTTACAGAAGAAATATCCAGGTTTATCCTACAGCTTTGAAGGTAAACAATCAGATTTAAAAGAAAGCATGAGTAGTTTATTTAAAGGATTATTAACTGCAATTTTAATAATTTATATTATGTTAGCAATACCTTTTAAAAGTTATTTTCAACCAATGATTATAATGACAGTTATTCCATTTGGAATTATTGGGGCAATTGTTGGGCATGTACTATTAGGATATGATTTAAATTTGGTTAGTATGTTTGGAATTGTAGCTTTAACAGGTGTTGTTATAAATGATTCAATGGTGTTAATTGATTTTGCAAATAGGATTAGAAGAGAAAAAAGAGAAAGTTTTTATAATGCAGTTTATGAAGCTGGAATAAAAAGATTTAGACCTATTATTTTAACTACTTTAACAACATTTTTTGGATTAATGCCAATGATTTTTGAAACATCAAGACAGGCAAGATTTTTAATTCCAATGGCAATTTCATTAGGCTTTGGTATTTTATTTTCAACATTTATAGTATTAATCTTGGTCCCAGGCATTTATGTTATACTTGAAGATTTTTTAAACATTTTTAAGAAATTATTTAAATTAATTTAGATATTTTTATATCCGAAATAATAGAAAAAATATTATAATTTTTTACTATTTCTTTATCCAGTTTAATTTCATCCTTCTCTGTTGTAAATAATATATTATTTTTAAATTTTTTTAAAATATTATATTCTTTTTCAGAATAGTTAGCGTGATCAGGAAATTTTATTATTTTTTTTAATTTAAATTCTTTTTGTTTAAGTTGATGAATTAGATATTCTGGGTATGCAATTCCACAAAAAAGCACAATTTCTTTATTTTGAAATGATTCAGAATTATAAATATTTTCTGTAAAAATATTTTTAAATCCTAAAATATTATATTCACACAAATAAAAATTAGATTTTGTGTATTTTCTTAACCTCAGTACATCTCTTTTTAATGTTGATGGCTCATATACTTTTGTGACAATAACTATATCTGCTCTTTTTAAATTTTTTATTGGTTCTCTAAATAGAAAAAAACTGTTTTTTAATTCTCGTTGAGTAATTAAAACAATATCTTTATCTCTAAAAATCTTCAAGTGCTGAAAAGCATCATCTAATAGAATAAAATCAGGAGAAAATTTTTCAATTATAAATTTTGCTCCCTTTACTCTATCTTTTGCTACAACAACAGGACATTTAGTCCTTTTTGCAATTAGATAAGGCTCATCACCACTCTCTAATATATTAGAAATAAACTTTTTTCCGTCATACACAATTTTTATTGAATTTTTATCTTTTCTTTTATACCCTCTTGAAAGAATAACTACTTTGAAATTTTTACTTTTTAAATTATTAGCGATTTTTATCGTTAAAGGTGTTTTCCCTGTCCCTCCAAATGATATGTTTCCAATAGATACAACTTTTGTATTAATTTTTATTATTTTTAAAATTCCAGATTGATATAGGATAAGCCTAAAATCAATTATAATGTGATAAAACTTCAGTAATAATTTTAATAGTTTTTTCAATTGCTCCTCTATTTTTTAGATATACATTGTATCCATTTTCTGTTATTTTTTTAGCAAAATTTTTATCTTTTTTTATCTTCTCAATAGCATTCAGAAGCTCATTTTCATTATCTACTAAAATTACTCCATTATTTTCTTTTAATTGTTTGTAGATATCATAAAAATTAAAAATATTTTTTCCTGAAATAACAGGTTTTTTAAAATATATAGCTTCTATTGGATTATGACCACCTGTAAGGGACAAACTGCCACCTATAAAACAAACATCACTAATTGCATAAGCTTTTATAAGATAACCTATTTTATCAATAAGTAAAATTTCAAATTCATTTTTATTAATTTCAGATAATTTTACATATGAATAATCAAATTTTTTGATTAACTCTTCAATTTCTTTAATTCTATTTACATGTCTTGGAGCTAAAATTAGTATAGTATCTTTTAATCTATTAAAAATTGATAAAATTTTTTCCTCTTCTGGTGCATGAGTAGAGCCGCAGGTAAGTATAAATTTCTTGTTTTCTGGATTTATTCCAAAAATTTTGTAAATTTCACTTTTATCTATATTTTCATACTCAAAATCAAATTTTATATTCCCTGAGTATTCAATTTTATCTTCTTGAACTCCAAGTTTTTTCAGCCTCTCTACGGTTTCTAAATTTTGACATATAAATTTGTTACAATAATTTAAAAATTTACTAAAAAAAAATCTAAATTTTAAATAATTCTTTATTGATTTATCTGAAATTCTGCAATTATAAACTATAAGTGGAATATTTTTTTTGTAACTTTGATAGAAAATATTTGGCCAGAATTCAGTTTCTGTAATTAAAACTATTTCTGGATTAGTTATTTTTAAAAATCTTTTTATTAAAAATGAGGTATCAAAAGGGACAATTGTTATGTAATCAAATAATTTTTTATTAATTGCATTTATGTAACCAGTATAGGTCATAGTTGTAATAAGGATATGGTGTGAAGGGAAATTTTTTTTTAATTTTTTTACCAATATTTCCGCTATGTTAACTTCTCCTACACTTGATGAATGAATCCATATTATTTTTTTGTTTTTTATGGAGTTTTTAAAATCAGAGGAGTATAAAGTTAATCTATCTTTTAAGCCTATTTTCAAATTTTTATTACTTAGAATTTTAAAAATTATTAATGGAAAAAATAAAACTATTGCAATAACAAGTAATAAATTGTATATAAAAAACATAAAATCCTTTTAAAAAAAATAATTAAATAATGCAAGGGAGATTTTAATGTTTAAAAAAATAGCAGGTTTTTTTTCCAATGATTTGGCAATAGATTTGGGGACAGCAAATACATTGGTTTTTATGAGAGGGAAAGGAGTGATCGTTAATGAACCAAGCGTTGTTGCGGTTATAAATAGTAGAGGAAATAGAAAAGTTTTAGCTGTTGGACAAGAAGCAAAGGATATGCTTGGTAAAACTCCAGGAAATATTGAAGCAATTAGACCCATGAGAGATGGTGTTATTGCAGATTTTGACATAACAGAAGCTATGTTGCGATATTTTATCCAGAAAGCTCATAAAAGAAAATCATTCATTAAACCAAGAATAATTATTTGCATCCCTACAGGGATAACACCAGTTGAAAAAAGGGCTGTAAAAGAAGCTGCAGAATCTGCCGGGGCAAGGGAAGTATATTTAATTGAGGAGCCAATGGCAGCAGGAATAGGTGCAGGATTGCCTATAACAGAACCTGTGGGGAGTATGGTTGTTGATATAGGAGGTGGAACAACTGAAGTAGCTGTTATTTCTCTCTCTGGAATAGTTAGAGCTAAATCAATACGAGTAGCTGGAGATAAAATGGACATTGCGATAATGCAGTATATTAAAAGAAAATATAATTTAGCTATAGGTGAAAGAACTGCAGAAAGAATAAAAATTGAGATTGGAAGTGCATATATTGAAGAAGGTGAAGGGGAACAAACAACAGAAGTTAAAGGTAGAGATCTAATAGAAGGGAAACCTGTAACTGTTCAGATAACTGCTGCAGAAATTAGAGAATCATTAAAAGAACCAATAAGTCAAATTATTGAAGGAATAAAAAATACTCTTGAATTGACACCTCCAGAACTTGCAGGAGATATAGTGGATAATGGAATTGTGTTAACTGGTGGAGGAGCACTTTTAAGAAATTTTGATAAGTTAATCCAAAAAGAGACAGGGGTTCCTGTTATTGTTGCTGAAGACCCTTTAAGTTGTGTCGTTATGGGTGCTGGGAAGTCATTAGAAACATTAGATAAATTAAAAAATGTGTTTATTGATATTAGTTAATGATTCAAAAAAAATTTTCAATACTTATTTTTATAAATTTATTAATCTTTTTATTTAACGCGTACAACCACATTTCTATTAGCTTATGTGATAGAATCAATCAAAAATTAAAATTTTCAATATTTCATTCAATATTTTTAATAAAAAAAAATTATTTTAATTTAAAAGAATATTACTCTGGCGTAAAAGAATTAAATCATAAACTACAAAAGTTAGAAGAAGAAAATAAATTTTTAAAAGCAAAATTACTATTAAAAAATAGTAAAAATTCTAATATAGGAATAAAATTCATATCTGCCAATGTAATAGCAAATTCCAATTCTTTTGATGAAAACGCAGTTTTTGTTGATGCAGGTATTATCTCTGGAGTTTCAGAAGGTAGTGGTGTTATTTCTGATAAAGGGGTTGTTGGAATTGTTGTTAAATCGTATAGTAATTATTCAAAAGTATTGCTTTTAACAGATATTAGATTTAGTCTTGATGTAATCATTCCCAAAAAGCATGCAAAAGGTTTATTGTCTGGGAATGGAAAAAGATTATGCAAAATAAAATATTTACCAATAAATGTTAAATTTGATATTGGGGACAAAGTTGTAACAGGTGGATTTGATGGAATTTTTCCTAATAATATCCCTGTTGGGGAGATTATTGATATAAAAAAGAATAATCTTTATAAAATTTGTATAGTAAAACCATTTGTCCAGAAAGATAAATTAGATAAGGTCTTTATTTTAAGGAAATAAAATGAATTTTATATATTTTTATATAATTTTATCAATTATTCTTTCATTTTTTCAATGTTATGTTAATTATGACTTTATTATTCTAATTCTCATTGAATATGCTGTTTTAGAAAAGAACTTTAATAGAGGGATGTTAGTAAGTTCTTTTTTAGGTTTTGTTCAGGATATTTCAATTGGTTCAATTTTGGGATTAAATTTATTTATAAAATCTTTAATCTTTTATGTCCTTTTTTCATTGAAAGAGAAATTGTTTTTAAGAAATTTTATAATAAAAGTTATTATAAGCTGGTTATTAATATGT
>JALVYZ010000354.1 GCA_027037705.1 bacterium
ACAAAAATCTTATTATACTATTAAAATAGAAAATAAACATTACATAATGGAAATAGAAAATCTTGAAGAGGATGGTAGTTATCTTTTAATTTTTATGAGTCTAAAAATATTAGAAGAAAAATTAGAAGAATTTAAAAAACAATTATATTACAGTGAAATTACAAAATTACCAAATATTTATCAAATTAGAGAAAAATTAAATAATATAAAAGAAACAGATAGTGAAATTTATTTTTTTCTTTTTAATATACAAAATTATAAAGTTTTAAAAAATTTTATTGGAAAAAAATATAGCTATATGATTTTATTAAATATTATTAAAAAAATTATTAATGATCTAAAAGATCATGATTTTTATAATAAAATTTATTTTTTTGAGTATTCTTTCAATAAATTTATCATTGTAGTCCCTGAAAAATACTTAAGAAAAATAGAAGAAATTTTTAAAAAATATCAAACTTATCAAACAAAAATATTTAAAGGAAAAGATGGAGAACCATTACAACAACCAATTCCAATTAAAATTAATTTAAATAAAAAAATATTATTGTTAGATAAAAGTTTGAATAATGAAAAAATATTAGAGGTTATAGATGATGAATTTGATTATTTAAATGATTAAATTCTATTTTGCAAAATTTAATAAAAATTTTTTAGAAAAATTAGCATACAAAATAAAAGAAATCTTAGATAATTATTGAGCTGTCCAACCTCCATCTATGCTTAATGCTTGAGATGTAATATGCTTAGCTTTATCTGTAGCAAGATACAATGCTAAATCAGCTACTTCTTCAACTGTTACAAGAGTTTTTATTGGTTGGTCTTTTAACAATACTTTTTCAGGAACTTCTTCTGGAGAAATGTTATATTGCTTTGCTAAATCATCTATCTGTTTCTGTACTAAAGGTGTTAAAACATATCCTGGACATATAGAGTTAGCAGTAATGTTAAATTCAGCAAGCTCTTTTGCAATAACCTTTGTAAAACCAATTATTCCATGCTTAGCTGCAACATAAGCAGATTTCCATGGAGATGCAACTTTGCCATGTGCAGATGAAATATTTATAATTCTCCCCCAATTATTTTTTTTCATATGTGGTACTGCGTACTTTGTACATAAAAAAGTTCCTGTTAGCATTACTCCAATCAATTGATCCCATTTTTCTAAAGGAAAATCTTCAACTTTTGCTATATATTGCAAGCCTGCGTTATTAACAAGAATGTCAATTTTTCCAAATTTATTAATTGTTTCATTTATCATATTTTTAACACTTTCTTCATTTGATACATCTGTCTTTATAAAAATAGAGTTTTTTATCTCTTTTTCTGCTAATTTCCCATTCTCTTCATTAAAATCAGCAATTACTATTTTAGCATTATTTTCACTAAATTTTTTTGCTATGCCTTTGCCTATACCACTTCCTGCGCCAGTTATTATTGCGATTTTATCTTTTAGCATAGCTAAACCTCCTTGTTTTAATTAAAGGTTCTTATTATATTATAAAATGAGTCTCTTTCTACAGGAATTTTATCTGCTTTTTTAATTAAATTTACAATTTCTTCCACTGATAATCCTTCTTTTGATAATGCCTTGGCGTAATGGGTAATTTTTTCCTTCACCACAGTTCCATCAAGGTCATTAGCCCCAAAATTTAATGCAGTTTGTGCGCATTTTTCAGTAAGCATTACCCAGTATGCTTTAATATTTTTGATATTGTTTAAGAAAATTCTACTAATAGCAATTGTTTTTAAGTCATCTATGCCTGTTGTATATGGAAATTTTCTAATTTCTGTATTTTTTGCATGAAATGATAAAGGAATAAAAGCTAAAAAACCATTAGTTTTATCCTGTAAATCTCTTAACATTTTTAGATGGTTAAGCCTATCTTCAAATGATTCAATATGCCCGTATAACATTGTACAATTTGTTTTAATTCCAAGTTTGTGAGCAATTTCTATAATTTCAAGCCATCTTTTCCCTGAAATTTTTTCTGGGCAGATTTTTTTTCTTACATTTTCAACTAAAATTTCTGCACCACCGCCAGGCATCAAATCAAGACCAGCTTCTTTTAATTCATTTAAAACCTGCTCAACAGATTTATTAGAAATTTTGCTATAATAATCAATTTCTACAGCAGTATAAGCTTTAAGAGTAATGTTTGGATGAGCTTTTTTTAATTCTTTTAAAAGATT
>JALVYZ010000355.1 GCA_027037705.1 bacterium
GTATCAGTTCTTGACAAATATAGAGAAGAAATCAAAGAGAAATTGTCTTTGCCAGGTTCAACAATAACAGGAGTATATAAATTTATTTTTCGCAAAGACCCAAATATAGGAAGCCGTTCCAATTTTGATTATTATGTAAGAAAGCACAATTTGATATGTGATAAAAAGGTGATAGGCTATCCTCGTTTTGAGACAGAATTAGGTCGTCAACTCCAATGTGATTTCAAGGAAGATATAAAGATGTTGTCTAAGAATGGAGAAGAATTTAAATTTAATGTATTTAGTACAGTATTATCAGCATCAAGAATGCATAAATTTACATATAGTATAACGAAAACAGAAGAAGATGTAATAAGGTGTCTGATAAATACTTTTATATACTTTGGTGGAGTTCCTAAAGAAATACTTATAGATAATATGAGCGCTATAATAAATCCCAAGACTAAAAAGATTAGTTCCACATTTTTACAGTTTGCTAAAGATTTTAATTTCAGAGTAAGAAGGTGCAAAGCAAAGAGTCCAGAAACCAAAGGTAAGGTAGAAGCGTCAAACAGATTTTTAAACAGGCTAATTCCTTATAATCATGAATTTTCTGATGAATCAGAGTTAATAGAAATTATTGATAGATTGAGTGATGAAGTTAATTCAGAAATTAATCAAACAACTAACATGAGTCCTATTGTTCTTTTTACTAAAGAGTCTAAAGAGCTTTCACCTTTACCAGGTGAAGAAATAATTGATTTTTATTTGAATTATAAAAAGGCAGTAAAGGTACATAAAGATTCATTGATTTACTACAATGGCAAAAGGTACTCAGTTCCTCCAGAATTTATAGGCAAGAGTTTAAAAATAATGGAAGAGGGGAATTATCTTTATATTTACAAAGACAATGAGATAATAAGGATTTATGAAGTTTCTGATTCATTTATTAATTACAACGAATCTGATTATAAGTCATTGATGCTGAAAAAATTAAAATGGAAAAGCACAGAAGAGATAGAGGAATTATCGTTAAGGAATTTAGAATTATTATCCAAGTTGAAAGGAGCAAGTAATGAGTAGGGCTTATTTATCTTTGGTAAATAACCTTGAAGAATTGAAACTTTTTCAATTTAAGGAGCATCTGGACAGTTACATTGATTTGATTAATTCTGGGAAGAAATCTATTGTAGAAGCACTAAAAGAGCTGACAGAGTATGAAATAAAGTTTAAAGAAGCAAGAGCAATGAATGCGTGTGTAAAAGTGGCTAATTTTCCATTTTTAAAGACAATAGAAGATTTTGATTTTAGTTTTCAGCCAGGAATAAATAAAGGAAAGATTCTTGATTTATTAAGTCTTAGATTTTTAGAGCGTCAGGAAAATATATTATTTCTTGGTAATTCAGGAGTAGGTAAGACACACTTATCGGTAGCAATAGGCATAGCAGCTGCACAAAAAAGGATATCCACTTATTTTACAAACTGTCATGAACTATTGCAAAATTTGAAGAAGGCGCATTTAGAAAACAGGCTTGAAACAAGGCTGAAACATTATGCAAAGTACAAACTTCTAATAATTGATGAGATAGGTTATCTGCCAATAAATAAAGAAGAAGGAAACATATTTTTTCAGCTAATTAACAAAAGATATGAGAAGAGCAGTACTATAATAACTACCAATAAGGAATTTTCAAAATGGCATGAGATATTTGGAGATGTAATTATTGCCAATGCTATTTTAGACAGGTTATTGCATCATTCTGTTGTAGAAAAGATAGTAGGTAGATCTTATAGAACAAAAGATATATTGAGGGAAAATAATGCAAAAATTAGTTAACACTTTTGTTAACTTTTATATTGGCAATTTTGTTAATTTTTATGTTGACATTAACACGCAACATATCTTGCTTCTCAGAATGTACCAATACAAGTTATATCTTCACTTTTAGATCACTCAGACGTAAAAATTACAATGAAATACTATCATAAACAAGAAAATACACTAAGAGAAGCATTAGAACAGATCAAATTTTAACACTTCAATTTTTTTCTGAAAATGTTAAGACAAAATCTGACACTTGTGGTATAAAATAAAAAAAGAAAGGAGAGTGTTAGATGATAACAGAAGAAAAAATAATTAAAAACAAGTTGGGATTGTTAGAATTAGCCAAACAGTTA
>JALVYZ010000356.1 GCA_027037705.1 bacterium
TAATAAAATCTTATGTTAATGTTCTTATGAAAACTAATTTTATTGATTATCTAATTTTAAAAAAAAATAGTAGAATTATATTTTCTAATAAAAAAAATATAAATACTTCTATAATAGAAATTACCGAAAATAAGGTTATTAAGATATTAAAAAAACCTGTAAGTTTAACTATAATTATGGGGTTAAATATAAATGATTTTTATGTTAATTTTATAAAGGCTATTAAATTTTTAATATTGAATTATTTAATCTTTTGTTTATTATTTTCAATATTAATTTATTTAATTATTACTAAGTCATTTAAACCACTTAAAATTATAAATGATAAAATAATTAAATTAAAAGGCGGTAAATATGAGACAATAGAAAATGATAATTTTTATGAATTTACTCCAATAGTTAAAACTTTTAACGAGTTAGTTGAAAGGTTAAAAGAAAAAGATGAAAAAATTAAAGAGCAATTAAAAGAAATTTCAACAAAAAATAAAGAATTAGAAGAAAAATTAGTAGAAATTGTTACATTACAGGAAATGATAATAACAAGGGAAAAGCTGGCAAGTTTAGGAACTATTGTTGCAGGTGTTGCACATGAAATTAATAATCCTGTTTCTGCGATTAGAGGGCTTTGTGAATTAGAGACATTAAAAAATAAAGATAATAAAAGGTTGACTAAAATTTTTAATAAGATAATTTCTTATTGTGATAGGATTTCATCAATTGTTAAGACATTAAAGGTTTATGGAAAGCCTACAAAAGAAGAGATTGAAGAAATAGAATTATCTGAGATCATAAATGATGCAATTGAGATGGAACAACATTCTAAAATTATAGGAAATATTAATATTAAAGGCAATTATAAAAATCAAAAAGTAAAAATATATGCTAAAAGAGATGAAATTCTTCAGATTTTTATAAATTTATTAAATAATTCAGCAGAAGCTTTAAATGAAAAAGGAGATATAATAATCGACATAGAAGAGGATAGTGAATATATATATGTGCATTATAAAGATACAGGCCCTGGAATTCCTGAGAATATAAAAAATAGAATTTTTGAACCATTTTTTACAACAAAAGATAGAGATGGAACTGGTCTCGGGATGTATATTGTTTATAAAATTATGGAAAAATATAATGGCAAAATAAAAATTAAGTCTTCCAATAATGGAGCATATTTTTTATTAATTTTTAAAAAAAGGAGATAAATTTTATGAAGAAAGTTCTTATAATTGATGATGAGGAAGACATAAGAACTATTATTTCAGAATTTTGTAAAATTTTTGGAATTGATACAATTATTGCAGAAAATGGGAAAGAAGGGATTGAAAAATATAAACAAGAAAAAAGTGATCTAATATTTACTGATATTAAGATGCCTGATATGGATGGTTTTCAACTTGTCAAAAAAATAAGAGAACTTGATAGGAATGTCCCAATAGTGGTTTGTTCTGGATTTATTGATGAGATTAATAAGAAGAAAATTCTTGATTGTGGTGCAAATTCCTATATAGAAAAGCCTTTCAAACTTCAGGACTTCAAAGACATTCTTCAACAATATTCAATTATTTAAAAAATTTTAAAAAAATATTGACAGATTATTTTTTAATAATTATAAAATGACTGATGAGTCAGTCAGAGACAACAAAAAATAAATTAATTGAATCAGCTATAAAAATTTTTGCTCAAAAAGGTTATTGGAAAACTAAAGTTTCTGATATTGTCAAAGATGCAGGACATGCACAGGGGACCTTTTATCTATATTTTAAAAATAAACAAGATTGTTTAAAAAAAATTTTATTGATTCTACATGAAGAAACAATTAATAAAATAAATTTTATGGTTCAGGAGAATAAGTCTCTTTTGGAAATAGTAATTTTTTTTATAAATCGTGTTTTTGAATTTAAAGAAATAACAAAAGTTTTTTTATTTGAAGCTTTAAGTAGTGGTGATGAATTTAAAATTTTATATTTTGAGTTTAAAAAAAATTTTAGAAATATTTTTACAAAATTTATTAATTCTACTGAATTGATTACAATAGTGATGGGTGTGGTTAGAGAAATAATTGAACATGATATTTTATATGAACAAAAAGCTAAAAATGAAGTTATAGAAAAAATAGATAAAATTTTTAAAATATTAAATTTAAAAGAGGTATAAATGAAACAGAAAATTTTAATTTTAATAATATCCTTTTTACTAATACCTGAATTAATATTTTCATTAACATTAGATGAAGCTATAAAAATAGCCTTGAAAAATAATTTTGAAATTCAATATCAAAAACATATTGTAAATTCCTCTAAAATAAAATTAAAATCAGCTGAAGCTCTAAAGAAGCCTTCTTTTTCAGTAGAATCATCTTTTACACAGTTAGATGATAGTAAAAAAGTTAAATTTGACACACCTATAGGCTCTCAAAGTTTTAAAATTTCAGAAAAAAATTATTTTGATATTACAACAGGTATTAAATGGAATGTTTATACTGGAGGATTGATTTCTGAAAATATAAATGTTGCTAAATTAGATATAGAATCAAATAAACAGAGTTTATTAGAAAAAAAACTTGATATTATATATAAAACAAAAATTGCATATTTAAATATTTTAATTTTAAAATCTTATGAAAAAATTGCTTTAAAACATTTTGAATCTTTAAATTCTCATTTAAATGATGTTAAAAATTTTTATAATCAAGGTCTTGTGCCATATGTTGATATCTTACAAACAGAAGTTAAACTTAAAGAGAGTGAACAATTATTAACTAAAATAAGGAATAATATTAAAGTAGCAAAAACAAATCTTGCAATTCTTCTTGGATATCCTCCAGACAAACAATTTTCAGTTAATAATATTAATTTTGATATAAAAAAACAGATAGATTTGCACAAGCTTTACAATTTAGCCTCTAAAAATAGGCCAATACTTAAAAAGATAGATGCTGAAATTGGGAAATTAAGTCATTTAATAGAAGCTACAAAATCTGGATATAAACCAAAACTTTATCTTTTTGGAGGATATAAATGGTCAGATATTGATGATGAGGTAAATGATAAAGGAAATCTTTTTATTCAGGCAGGATTAAAGTTTAATTTGGACTGGGATAAAACTTTTCAGGATGTAAACTCTCTAAAAGAAAAATTAATTTCATTAAAATTTACAAAAAAAGATTTAAATTCAAAAATTTTATTACAAGTAAAAAAATCTTACGAAGAATATTTAACTGCAATTAAAAATCTTGATGTATCATTAAGTGCTGTAAAAACTGCAGAAGAATATTTTAGAATTATAAAGTTAAAATATAAAGAAGGATTGTCTGATAATACAGATGTTTTAGATGCAGAGGCAATGTTAACAAAAGCCAAAATGGAAGAAAAAAGTAATTATTATAATGTAATTGCAAGAATTTTTGCAATTGAGAGAGCTGTTGGAGGAAAATATGAATAAAAAAAGGAAAATTGCAGTTGTTATTTTAGTTATAATTTTTATAGCATTTATTATTGCCGCATATAAATATATAAAATTTACAAAAGAATATGCAACAACAGATGCTGTATTTATAAGAACAGATAGGATAACAAATGTGAGTTTTAAAAGAATTAAAGGTAAAATAATAAAAATGAACTTTAAAGAAGGAGATTTTGTTAAAAAAGGTGATTTATTAGCACAAATAGATCCTATTGACTATAAAATTCATTTAAATGAAGTGTTAAAAAAGATAGATTCATTAAAAAGCAGGAAAGAAAGTCTTGAAATTAAAAAAGAAAAAATTGCTTCACAATTAAAAATAAAAGAACACAATGCATTAAAAACTATAGAAATGTTAAAAGAAAAAGTAAAAGCACTTGATTATAAAATTGCAGAAATTAATACAAATATTGAACAATTGAATAGAGATTACAATAGATACAAGAATCTTTATTTAAAAAAAGCAGTTTCAAAAAGAAGTTATGAAGAAATAGAGACAAAATTAAACTCCTTGATAAATAGTAAAAAATCATTGGTATATGAAAAAAAAGCTTTATTAAAAAAAATAGATATTGCCAAAGGTGATTTAAAATTAATAAAAAAAGAATTTTTAACTGTTAAAGAACTTGAAAAGTCTATAAATGAGGTAAATAACAATATAAAAGCTCTTAATGAAAAAGCAATGGATATTAATAACTCAATTAAATATTGTAATCTTTATGCTCCATTTGATGCTAAAATTGGGAAAAAGTATGCTGAAGTGGGAATGAATGTTAAAAGTGGTCAGCCAATATACTCACTCGTGGATTTAAATGCCTTATATGTTGAAGTCTTGTTAGAAGAGAATAAATTAGAGGGAGTAAAACCAGGATGTAAAGCTTTTTTTAAAGTAGATGCATATCCAGATGAGGAATTTGAAGGAGAAGTTGAAAGAATATATCCAGCCTCTGCAGCAACTTATGCCTTAGTCCCAAGAGATATTTCTGCTGGAGAATTTACAAAAGTAGCTCAAAGGATAATAATCAGAGTAAAAATAACAAAAGGTGATAAATCTATATTAATCCCAGGGATGGGAGGAGAGATAAGGATAAGGAGGGAAATGTAGTCTGGAGTCGGGAGTCGGGAGTTGTTTAATAGTGAATAGTGAACAGTGAATAGTTAAAAATTAAGGTAAAAACCGAAATTTAAATTATTGTTTAACGAACCACGAACAACGAACAATGAATAACAACAAATTACTCAATAACAACGAATAACAATTAATTACAATAAATAACAATAAATAACTATGTCAAATATTCCAATTTACAAACAGATTGATGGTGTTTCAAGATTATTAATTACATTCATTGTAATGACTGGTACTTTTATGGCAATTCTTGATACCACCATTGTAGATGTTGTTATTCCTAAGATGATGAGTCCTTTGAAAACAGACTTATATGGTGTGCAATGGGTTATTACAGCTTATATGGCTGCAGCTGCAACTGGATTATTATTAATTGAATCTTTGATAAATGTTTTTGGTTTAAAAAACCTATTTCTAATAGGTGTTGCTCTTTTTACAACTGCGAGTGCATTCTGTGGAGTTGCTCAAGATTTGACTCAGATGATTATTTCAAGATGTGCTCAAGGTTTTGGAGAAGCTTTTATAGTTGCTACTGCGCAGACAATTGTTTTTTCTATTTTCCCTCCAGAAAAAAAAGGAATTGCAATGGGAATTTATGGAACAGGTGTTAGTTTTGCCCCAGCAATTGGACCAACATTAGGTGGATATTTAACTGAATATTTTAATTGGAGATGGGTATTTTATGTTAATTTACCAGTTGGTTTACTGGTTGTCCCACTCGGGATGCTTATAATCCCAAAAATTTTTAAACATAAAGGGAAATTACAATTTAATTTTATAAGTTATACACTTTTTGCAGGATTTACAATTCCTTTATTGATTATGCTCTCTAAAGGACAACAAAAAGGATGGTTTCAATCATCTTACATAATTACTCTATTGTTTATTTCAGCTGGTTCATTGATATTATTTGCAATTTCTGAAATTATGTCTAAATTGAAATTAATTGACTATAAGATATTTAAAATTAAAGAATATTCAGTTGCAATGATAGTTTATTTTTTAACGCTTGGATTTTCAATATATCAAATATTTTATCTCCTTCCTTTATATTATGAAAATTTAAAAGGCTATACAACTTTACAAGCAGGTCTTCATATGCTTTCATTTGCAATATTTATTTGTATAACTTCAATTATTGCAGGAATTTTTTCAGATAAATATGGGGAGAAAAATGTTTTACTTGTAAATGCAATAATCTATATTATTACATCAGTTTTTTTAATTCCAAAATTAAATTATTATACTCCATCAATAAAAACAATTATTTTAACAATACCTCTTGGTTTTGCACTTGGAAGTTTTTTTGCCCCAATTACAACACTTGCGATGAGAAATCTTGGAGATAAAACCCAATTGGGAGTAAGTTTATTACAGTATATTAGGTTTATGGGAGGTTCTTTTGGGACTGCCCTTGCAACAAATACATTACAATCAAAAATTGCAGAACATTATGAAGGTATTTCAACAATGCAAAACTATTTTCATATATCAATTTATTTGCATAGAATAAAACAAAAACTATCTATTTTAATGACAGAACCCCTTGCTGAAATTAAATCAAAGATTTTGTTATTAAAAGTTCAAACTTTGATGAGTGGCTCGTACGCTTTTCAGGACACATTTAGACACGCAGGTTATTTTGGAATTTTTGGATTATCATTTTTAATCTTATTGTTTATTCCTTTCAAGAATAATTCCAGCAAAAAACAGAATAATCTGAATCAATTTTAATTTTTTCAGGAAATTTTTCAAAACATATTTTCTTTGAAAATTTACATCTATCAGCAAATTTACAGCCTTTTATGTTTTTAAAAATATCTGGGACTTCTCCTTCTATAACTGGCAATTTTTCAATTTTTTTATCAACTGGTGGAATTGAATTTATTAATCCTTTTGTATAAGGATGTAAAGGATTTTTCAAAATAGAATTTTTATCTCTATATTCAACAATTTTCCCTCCATACATTACAATTACTTCATCAGCTATTTTATTAACTATTCTAAAGTCATGAGTAATGAATAATACTGACAATTCTGAATTTGACTGCAATTCTTTAATTAAATCTAAAACCCTTTCCTGAGTAGTAACATCAAGTGCTGTTGTTGGCTCATCTGCAATTAAAATGTCAGGATTGCAACATAAAGCAATTGCAATCATAACCCTTTGCCGCATTCCACCACTCAGTTCATGAGGATATGAATTAAAAACTTTTTCAGGATCTGGTAATTTTACCTTTTCAAATAGGCTTAGAGAAAGGTCTTTTGCCTCTTTTTTGGTCATATCTTTATGAGTTAAGATGGTTTCAACAATCTGTTCTCCTGCTTTAAAAACAGGATTTAAACTCATCATTGGATCTTGAAAAATAATTCCAATTTTATTCCCTCTAATTTTTCTTATTTCCTCTTTTGTTAATTTTAATAAATTAATATTGTTAAATAGAATTTCGCCACCAATAATTTCTCCAGGTGGTTCAATTAATCTTAAAATTGATAAAGCTGTAACACTCTTCCCACAACCAGATTCTCCAACAATTGCAAGAACTTTTTCTTTTTTTAAATTAAATGATATATTGTCTACAGCCCTCCCCTCACCTTTATCAGTATAAAAATATGTTTTTA
>JALVYZ010000357.1:0-458 GCA_027037705.1 bacterium
CTCATCTATAATATAACCGGAATTCCAGTTGCTGCTTCTGGTTTTTTAAGTCCAATTATTGCAGGTGCAGTAATGGCATTCAGTTCTGTTTCTGTTGTTTCAAATGCTTTAAGATTAAAAAGATGGGAATATAAATCGTGATAATATAAATGATGCTGAAGATAATATTTGAATATGATAGAATAATTAAAAAAATATTGGAATAATTGTTTGTAAGATTAATAAAGATAATAAAATTAGTTGTTAGCCCTGTAGATAATAATTGGAAACAGTTCAATTAAAGTAAGTTATATTTAAGAATGCCAGGAAGTTACAGAAATTGTAATTCTCTTTTTATGTAAAAACTGGATAATCATTTTAGATATATTAGATAGGTGGGAAATACGAAAATTTGCTTGAAATAATTTTACTTGGATTAAACAGATGTTAATTTTTATAAAGAATTATAGGATAAGAAC
>JALVYZ010000357.1:468-22366 GCA_027037705.1 bacterium
GTTCATATCCCATTTCATATGGATAAAATTAAATTATCAAAAAAAATTTTTTTAGTCAAATATTAAGATTTCATTCTATAATTTACATTTGCAAGAGTTAAAATTTTTAATTCTTCTGCTTTTGTAAAAATTTCTGCTCTCTCTTGAGTTACTTTTTTTACAAATTCTTCATCCTTTATTGAAGGAAGGTTAATATCAACACTGTACATTGCAGCTTTTACACAAGCTTCAGCAATGTATGCTCCTACACCAACATCACTTATTGCCATTTTATTTCCAAATTTAGATAATTTTTCAGCTTCTACTAAAATTTCAAGACATGCTTTTGAAATTTCCAAAGGAACTATTGTTGCATTTTTTGCAGCTTCCTGAAGTGCTTGTTTTCTCTTTTCCTTTTCTTCATCTGTATTTTTCGGCATTCTGAATGCTTCCATATATTTATTGAATGCATCAATATCTTTTTGAGTTAATTCTTTTAATTTTTCCATTATTTTCATTGTATTTTCAAGAATCTCTTTGGCCTGATCCTGATAATCTTCATAACCTTTTTTCCCAATTGTTAAATTTGCTACCATACAAACCATTGCTGCAGCGTTTGTTGCTGTAACTGCTGATACATTTCCTCCACCAGGAGTTGGACTGCTTGAAGCTGCGACTTCTAAAAATTCATTTATTGTTTTATCATATAAACTCATTTTTTCCTCCATATTTAATTATTGTAATTCATGGTTATTAATAGTAATTCGTTGTTATTTGTTGTTATTAATTTAAACTTTTCCCACTTCACTATTCACTAACCTCAACTAACTTCAACAACCTTAAATAATTAATATAACCCTTGCAATTTCATTGCTTTTAAAACATTTTGCATAATAATTGATGTTGTTAATGAACCAACACCACCAGGAACTGGTGTAATAGCTGAAGCTACTTCTTTAACTTCGTCAAATTCCACATCGCCAACTATTGTAGTTGTTCCATCTTCTTTTGTGACTTCATTGATTCCAGCGTCGATTACAACAGTTCCTGGGCTTACCATGTCTTTTGTAACAAGACCCTTTCTACCTGCAGCTGCTACAATAATTTCAGCTTGTCTTGTAATTGAAGGCATATCTTTAGTTCTTGTATGACAAACTGTAATTGTTGCATGTCTTGTAATTAATAAAGACGCTAATGGCCTTCCAACAGTGTCGCCTCTTCCAATTAAAGCCACTCTTTTACCAACTAAATCAATTCCACTTCTTACCATTAATTCTATACAGCTTAATGGAGTTGCTGGAATTAAAGCCAAATGTTCCTGTCCCCCAAAAATGTATCCTCTGTTTACAGCAGTTACACCATCAACATCTTTTACAGGCAAAATTGCATTCATCACTTTTTCTTTTGCAATATGTTTTGGTAATGGAAGTTCAACTAAAATTCCATGTGTGTCTTTATCATTGTTAAGTTTTTCAATAAATTTAATAACTTCTTCTTCAGGAGTGTCTTCTGGCATTTCAGTAAGTTCAACTTTTACTCCAACTTTATCGCCAACTTTAATCTTGGATTTAGCATACCATTTACTTGCAGGATCTCCACCAACCAAAATTACTGCTAATTTAGGAGTTAATCCTTTTTCTTTTAATTTTTCTGTTTCAGCAATAATTTCTTTTCTAATTTCTTCTGCAATTGGCATACCTTTAATAATTTTTGCACTCATTTTCCTCTCCTTTTTGTGGCTTTTTTAACTTTCAGCGAAAGTTATACATATTAATTGTATTTTGTCAACAATATTTTTTATTGACATATTTTTTATTTGTTATTAGTATTAGAGTCAGCGATGGATGATAATATCCTTTCTGCAATATCAAATCTTCCAAATGTGGCTTTTATGATTTATCAAGAAAAAATTGTATATGCTAACAAATGTGCGATAAATAAACTTGAATATAGTTTAGAGGAATTAAAGGAAAAATCAATTGAAGACTTTGTCCCTGAACCATATAAAAATAAAGTAATTTTAACTAAAGAAAGAAGATTAAAAGGTGAAATTTTTGAAGAAGAATATTTTGATTTCCCAATTATTACAAAAAATAATCTAATTTTAAGATGTGCAATTTTTGGATATTCTATAAATTTTAATGGTAAAAACTCTGGTTTACTTGTAGCTCTTGATATAACAGAAAAAATACTTCTTGAGAGAACAATAAACTTAATCGGTAAAGTACATGAATTAGGTGTAAACTTAAAAGATGAAGATAAGTTTATTCATGAAATATGTAATGCATTCACTCATGAATTAGAAATTCCTTTCTCTTTTGTAGCAAAATTTAAAAATGAAACAATTGAAATATTTCATTTTTGTGGCTCTAAAAATTTTGAAAAGAAAAATTTTATAAATTTTATTACAAAAAAAGAGATTATAACAAATTTGTTTAAAAACAGAATTGTTGCAAAAAGATTGGAAATTAACGGTTTTAGATCTTTTTGTTGCATTCCTATAATTTTGAATAAGAATTTAAAATATGTTTTTTGCATATTTTCAATTTACACAAATTTTATGGATAATTTAAATTTAGAGTTATTAGAAAAACTCAAAGAAACAATTGTTTCAAATATAGAAAAAATAGAAAAAGAAACTAATTTAGAAATACTTTATAATGCATTAGAAAACAGCCCTGATTGGGTCTTAATTACAAATAAAGAGGGAAAAATAATTTATGTTAATAAAGCTGTAGAAAAGTTATCAAAATATTCCAAAGATGAATTAATAGGGAAAAAACCATCATTGTTAAGTTCCGGTTATCATAAAAAGAAATTTTACGAAAAGATGTGGGGAAATTTACTGAAAGGAGAACCTTATAGTTTTGTGGTCTTAAATAAAGATAAATTTGGACATCCATTTAAATTAGACCAGACAATTATCCCAGTCAAAATTGACAATGAAATAAGGTATTTTGTAAGTGTTGGAAAAGATTTATCTAGAGAAGAAAAGTTAGAATATGAAATATTAACATTAAAATATAAAGATCCTGTAACAGGACTTTTTAATAGATATGGTTTTTTAATAGAGATTCAAAATATAATTAATAACTTTAAAATAGGTGAAAAAGGGGTTTTATTAATTTTAGATATTTATAACTTTTCGCATATAAATAATATTTATTCAGAAAAAATCGGTGATGAGATATTAAAAGAAATAGCTAATTTCTTAATAAAAATTAGTAAAGATTCTATTATTGCAAGAATAGGCGGAGATGAATTCGCTATTTTTAAAAAGATAGAGTATAAAAATATAATAGAGTATGTTCATAGTTTGGTTGAAATATTTAAAATTTCAAAATTTTCCTCTCATGAAATTGTTATAGGTATTAATATTGGGGCTTCGGTTTATCCTGATGACACTGAAGATATAAATCAACTTATTACTAATGCCACCACTTCATTAAACATTGCAAAAACAAAAGGTGAAAATCAATATGAGTTTTTTAATAAAAAAATTGAAAATTATATAGTTAAAAAAAAGGAAGAGAAAGATTTAATAATATATGCCCTTGAAAATGAGCTTTTTGAAATTTTTTTCCAACCTTATTTTTATATTCATAATTTAACTCTTGCAGGATTTGAGGCACTTTTGAGAATTAATCATCCTGAAAGAGGAATAATAACTCCATATTATTTTATAGATACTTTAGAAGAATCTGAATTTTTATTTGAAGTTGAAAAATTAATAATAAAAACTATAGGAGAAACCCTTTTAAGATGGGAGAAAAGATTTTTTAATTATAAGCCTATTTCAATAAATTTAACATCAAGAAGTTTTAAAAACCAAGAAGTTATTGAATTTTTAATTTACTGGTTAAAAAAATTAAAAAAACCTTTTTTAAATATAGAATTAACAGAAAGACTTTTTATTGATAATTTTGAATATACTGTAAATATTATAAATAAATTAAAAAAGTTCGGAGTTTCAATTTCACTTGATGATTTCGGCACAGGATACTCTTCTATCTCATATTTAACGGAAATTCCAATTGATATAATAAAAATTGATATTACATTTATAAGAAAAATGTTAGAAGATATCAAAACTAAGGAAATTGTGGAAGTAATAGTTATCCTTGCAAAAAAGTTAGGTTTTAAAACAATCGCAGAAGGTGTTGAAACAACTGAACAATTGGATTATTTAAAAGAAATACAATGTGATATTGCTCAAGGATATTTACTTGGTAAACCCTGTCCAATTAAAGAAGCTGAGAACTATTTTAATTTATAAAAAATTCCTCTATCGCCTTTTATTTTTGTAATTCTTTTTTCTTCTTCAAGTTCTCTTAAAATTTTATTTAATTCATTCACATGGAGATTTGTCATTTTCATTAGATCTTCTAAAGTTAAAGGTCTTCTTTCAAGGCAATTAATTATTGTTGAAAAATTATTACTTTTTTCTAATTCGATATTTTTATTTTTAAAGCTAATAATTTCTGCTTTTTTACCAAAAATATTTTTTATTTCATTTAATTTATTAATACTTACAGGTGCTACAAATTCCTCTGCTGGAGGTCTATCAACTGTATTAATTTGGATTTTATCTGGATTTATTTTTTTGATTACATTTTTTAAGTTTAAAATTTCATTATAAGAATCATTTAAATTTTTAATTATAAATACTTCTAAATAAATTTTTTTGTAAAAGTTTTTTCTTAAATTTATAAGACCTTCTATAATTTTATTCAATTTTAAATCTTTATGAGGTCTATTTATAAGTTTAAAAGTATTTTCATTTGCAGAGTCGAGAGAAGGAATAATTAGATCAGCTTTTTTTATTTCTTCAATAATTGAGTTATTTAAAAATAAAGTTCCATTGGTTAAAATTACAATTTTATATTTCGAAAAGTTTTTTTTCAAAAAATTAATTATTTCACCAATTTTTGAATATAAAAGTGGTTCTCCAGCTCCAGAAAAAGTTATATAGTCAATTTTTGGCTTATTTTTTAAAAAATATTCAAGTTCTTTAATTATTTCATTGCAATCAAAAAATTCTTTTCTTTCATTAATTAAATTAGTAGTTCTACCACATTCACAATATATGCAATTTAAATTACATGTTTTATATGGCACAAGATCTATTCCAAGTGATAATCCAAGCCTTCTTGAAGGTACAGGTCCAAAAAGATATTTATAATTCATTTATATCCTCACATAATGGAAGTATTTTTTCAAAATATACTGTTTCATTTTTAAATGATAGTAATACTGGATAAATTTTTACTTTTTTCTCTAAAAGCTTTTTGAAATTTTTCGCAAACTCAGGGTCTGTATCAAAATTTGGCATAAAGCATTTTGAATCTTTTCTAAAAATCAAAATTAAAATCGCAGAATTTCCAAGTTCAATTAATTCTTTTAAATGTCTTGTACCTCTTTTAGTTGGAGCATCTGGGAATAATGCTATGCCATTTTTGGTTAATGTACATCCTTTAACTTCAAGCCAAAGCTCATTTTGTTTATTTGTAAGTTTAAAATCAATTCGACTATTATTGTATTTTACTTCTGCCTGAATTTTATCATATTTTTTAAATTCTTTAATAATTCCTTTTTGAATAATTTTTTCTGCTATTTTTCTATGATTCCCTGAATGAACTAATACCCAATGGTCATTTTTAAAAGCTGCAATTAAATCAAATTTTGTTTTTCTGTGAGGTTTATCTTCTTTTTTTATTAGAATTTTATTACCTTCAAATAAAAGTTCTTTTAACCTTCCTGGGTCATGTACATGAATTTCAATTTCTTCATTGTTTAATTTTGCAGTAGCAAGAAATTTATTGATTCTTTTTAAAAAAATAGCTTTTTCTATTGGAGAGATTTTAAGTAATTCAATCATAATTCAAGCATAATATAAACAGTTTCACCTTCAAAGCCAATTATTTTAAAACCAAATTTTTTTACAAAATTTATCATTTTTCTATTTTCAGCTAATACTGTTCCATAAATTTTTTTAATATTTCTATCTTTTGCAATATAAATTAATTTTTCCATTAATATTTTAGCAACTCCTTTTCCCTGCCATGCATCTGTAACAACAATAGCAAATTCATATTTATCTTCATAAGGTATATAACTTAACCTATTTACTCCAATTATTTTCTCTTTTCCATTTTCTTTTATTAATGCAACAATAGCAATTTCTCTGTCATAATCAACATGAGTAAACATAGCAATTTGTTCATGAGTTATTTGTGATGTGTATGTAAAAAATCTGTAATACTGAGTTTGTCTTGATAAAGAATAAAAAAATTCAATATGTAAAGGTTCATCTTCTGGTCTAATTGGTCTTATGAAAACTTCTGTGCCATCAGGTAGTTTTTCAAGAAATTCATATTCACTTGGATATGGTCTAATTGCAAGATGCTGTGGAGCTTTTACTTTTGTTTCTTTTAATTCTATAAATGCATTTACAATATGAATCTTTTTATTACTAACCAATACTGGATCAATTATAATTCTATAAATTTCAGAATGATTTGAAATTAAATGGGAAATTCTTACTAAAATTTCTTCAAGTTCTAATAGATTAATTAAGTTTTTTTGCTTTAATCTTTCAAAATCTTTTAATTTTGCAATTAATCTTTGAGCTAAAAATCTATTTAAAGGAGGGAGCATAATTACTTTATTAAATCCACCTTTATAAGATAAATAAATATATGGTCCAAATTCAATATCTGTTTCCATTCCTATCCTAAATTCAAAGTCAATATCAAATATCATTTTTTGAATATTGAATTTAGTTTTTATTTTTCTATTTTTTATGATTTCATTAAGTTTTTTATAAAAATGGTTTAATGTTTCTTCATTATTAATATATTTATAACCTTTTTCTCCTTTTATAAATTCATCAAGTTTTAAAACAACAGGAAAACCTAATTTTTTAACAATTTTTTTTGCTTCATTAAAATTAGAACATATATATGTTTCATTTACATTAATTCCGTAAAATGAAAGAATTTGTTTTGATTCGTAATCAGAAAGGATTAATTTGTTCTTTTCAATTAAACTTTTTATATATTCAGCAGTTTTTTCTTTATCATACAGAATATCTTTATCAAAACTTGGTGTAAATGCTATCTGTTTTTCAAGGCTTCTAAAATATTTTATTGAGTAATAATAAGAGTTTACAGCATATTCAATATTAAAAAAGATTAAAATATCTTCAGTTTGTAACTCTTTAAGCCTTGCTCTTTCTGTTGATTTTCCTCCAATACATATATAAATGATTTTACATTTCCTATACTTTTTCATAAATTCTTTTGTGGTTTTTATTATAAAAACAGGATCTATAAATCTATTTAGCAAAAGAACCACCATTAAAGTTTGAAATTCCTCAGAGAAAAAACATTTTTCAATTGTATCAACAATCATTTTATTATCAGCATTCATAGTTAAATCTATAGGATTAATAATCAAATGATTATCAATTATTATCTTTTTTAACTCATCTTTTAAATCTTGTGATAGATCCTGTAATTTAAATCCTTTTTCTTCAAGAATATCAGAAATAAAAATATTTAAAGTTTTAGCATTGGAGATTATACATAATTTTTCACCATAGGAAATTTTTTTCTTTGAAAGAATATCTCCACATATAAAAAGTTCTGTAAAATCGTTAACTCTAACTGCGCCAGCTCTCCTAAATGCAATATCATAAACTATATCTTCACCTGGAGTTTTACCAGTTGAAAATTTTATTATTTTTTTCCCAATTTCACTTTTTCCAGTTTTTACGATTATAACTGGCTTTACTTTCGCAACAGCTCTTACAGCAGAGAGAAATTTTCTTGGATGTTTTAAATTTTCCACAAACAACAGAATTGTTTTTACATCGTTTTGATAGGCTAAATAGTCAATTGCATCTCCAAAATCTATTCCAGCCAATGTCCCAAGATCTATAATGTAACTAAATCCAATTCCTCGTTCTTTTGTAATATCTATTATTGAATGGATGACAGAACCACTTTGTGATATAAAAGCGATATCGCCTTTTGCTGGGAGATCAGGGAATAGAGAAATATTTAAATTTTTATTTACACACATGAAGCCAAACGAATGTATACCTAAAAGTTTAATATTTTTTCTTTTTATTTTTTCAATAATTAATCCTTCATAGAAATCATCATCAATGGTTATTTTCCCTGATGTTATTATAAGATTTTTTACTTTTATATTCCCTAAATTGTCTATAATATCTGGAATATCTTTTAAGGGAACAGTAATAATTAGTAAATCAACATTGTTTTTAAAATTTTTTATCTTTTCTAAATCAAATTCTATTTTATAAAAATTTTCAATTTCTGGAATATTTAGATTATCTATTAAAGTAAAAGCTCGACAATGAGGGTTTGAAAAATTTCCTATTATTGCAACTGATTTTGGATTAAATAAATCTTTAAAAATTAATGCTCCCATTTAAAAATAGAGTAAATTTTAATTAAAAAATTGTCAATATTAAATTTGACTTTTTTTAATATTTCTTATAGAGTGCACCAAAAGCTAATGATGTTTGGTAATAGTAATTTGTAATCGATCACATTTTTGACTTGAGATTTAGATTTAATAATTGCATTCCCTACTATTAGAAGGGATATATCAAAAATCTATTTATGGATTATATATTATATTTTTGTTAAAAAAAGAGGGTAAATATGAAAAGAAAAGATGGAAGAACTTTTAATATGATTAGACCTGTAAGAATTACAAAAGACTATACTATGTATGCTGAAGGATCAATATTAATTGAAATGGGTGAAACAAAAGTTATATGTAATGTTTCTGTTGAAGAGAAAGTACCACCTTTTTTAAAAGGGTCCGGCACTGGTTGGATAACGGCTGAATATTCAATGTTGCCAAGAGCAACTGAACAAAGGAAAATTAGAGATGTTGTTAAAGGTAGAATTGATGGCAGAACTCATGAGATTCAAAGATTAATAGGAAGGTCATTGCGATCTGTAATAGATTTGTCTTCTCTTGGAGAAAAAACTCTCTGGGTAGATTGTGATGTAATTCAGGCTGATGGCGGGACAAGGACAGCATCAATAACAGGAGCATACATTGCTACATGCCTTGCTATTAAAAAACTAAATTTAAAACATAATCCTATAAAAGACTATCTTGCAGCTATAAGTGTTGGAATAATAAATGGTCAACCAATGCTTGATTTAAATTATGAAGAAGACTCACAAGCTGAAGTAGATATGAATTTTGTAATTACAGGAAAAGGAGAATTTGTTGAAATTCAGGGTACTGGAGAAAAAAGGAGCTTTACAGAAAAAGAATTTGAAATATTAAAGGATCTTGCAAAAAAGGGAGTTCAGAAATTAATAGAACTTCAAAAGAGAATTTTAGAAAAATGAAAGAAAAGATAATTTTTGCAACAAAAAATAAAGGCAAATTAAAGGAATTTAAAGAATTATTGATTGAAAACAATTTAAAATACGAAGTATTATCTTTAAATGACTTAGAAGATGTGCCAGAAATTATAGAGAATGGAAAAACTTTTAAAGAAAATGCATATATTAAAGCAAAAAGGATTTTTGATAAGTATCATTTGCCAGTTATAGCAGATGATTCAGGTATAATAGCAGAAGTTTTAGGTGACAGACCTGGAGTCTATTCAGCAAGATTTGCTGGAGAAAATGCAACTGATGATGAAAATAACAGAAAATTAATAAATGAATTGAAAGATAAAGCAAATAAAAGAGCTTATTTTCAATGTGTGTTATGTTATATTAATTCTATAGGAGATGTTTTTTTTACTGATGGTAAGTGCTATGGAGAGATTATAGATACTCCAAAAGGAGAAAATGGTTTTGGATATGATCCTATTTTTTTTATACCTGAATTTAATAAAACAATAGCAGAACTTGACTCTAATACTAAAAATAAAATAAGCCATAGAGGAAAAGCATTTAAAGAACTTGTAAAAATTTTAAAATCTGAGATAAAACTGTCATTTGTTATCCCTGTATATAATGAAGAAGAAAATTTAAAGTTATTACATGAAAAAATAAGAAAAGTTATTGATGAAAAATTAAAATTTAATTGTGAGATAATATTTGTTGATGATGGTAGTTTTGATAATAGTTTAAAAATATTAAAAGAACTCAAAAAGGATGATAATGAAATAAAAATAATTTCATTTGAAGAAAATAAAGGACAATCAGCTGCAATGGCAGCAGGTTTTTCTTATGCAAAAGGAGGATTAACCGCTACTTTGGATGCTGATCTTCAAAATGATCCTGATGATATTCCAATGATGTTGCAATATATTGATGAATATGATGTTGTATGTGGAATAAGAGCTAAAAGGCATGATAATTTTATTAGAAAAATAAGTTCTAAAATTGGAAATAATATTAGAAATTGGGTCACAAAAGATAATATAGTTGATACAGGTTGTTCTCTAAAAGTCTATCGAACTTATTATTTAAAGAAGATAAAAATGTTTAAAGGTATGCATAGATTTTTGCCAACTTTGTTAAAGTTAGAAGGAGCAAAGGTGACTCAAGTTAATGTAAAACATCATCCAAGAAAATATGGTGAATCAAAATATGGTCTTGGCATTGCAAGTAGAGCAGGAAAAGCATTTATAGACTTACTTGCTGTTAGATGGATGATCTCTCGTCATATTAATTACAAAATAAAGGAACTAATAGAATGAATTTAACAACAACTGATAAAATTTGGCTTGGAATAGGATTTTTAGCTCAATTTTTATTTTCAATGAGATTTATAGTCCAATGGATTGCTTCAGAAAAGAAAAAGGAGAGTATTATTCCAATTTACTTCTGGTATTTTTCATTAGGAGGAGGAATACTTCTTCTTTTATATGCTATTCATAGAAAAGATCCAGTATTTATTTTAGGGCAGGGTATGGGTGTTTTTATATATATAAGGAACTTGATGCTAATTTATAAAAAGAGAAGAAAAAAGGTTGAGGGTTGAAAGTAGAAGAAATTAAATAAGTATGAAGAAAATTATTTCATTTATAGTAAATACAATTTTTTCTCTTGGTTATCCTGGAATAGTTGCTTTAATGTTTTTAGAATCATCTTTTTTCCCTTTCCCAAGTGAAGTTGTTATTCCTCCTGCTGGTTATCTTGCTTCTCAGGGAAAAATGAATCTTTTATATGTTATTATTTGTGGAATAATTGGTAGTGTTTTGGGAGCATTATTTAATTATTACATTGCTTTGATATGGGGAAGAAAATTTATATTAAAATTTGGTAAATACTTTTTTTTAAATGAGAAAAAATTAAATAAATGTGAAATCTTTTTTGAAAAGCATGGACATATTAGTACCTTCATAGGAAGATTACTTCCTGCAATTAGACAGTATATTTCATTTCCAGCAGGTCTTGGAAGAATGAATCTTTTCTTATTTGTAGTTTTTACTGCTCTTGGAGCTGGAATATGGGTGATAATTTTAGCTTATATTGGATACTGGGTGGGAAACAATAAAGAACTTGTGGTAAAATATTCACATATTGCTACTGGCGGACTTTTAGTTTTTTGTATTGTAGTTATATTCCTATATATTAAAAAAATTAGAGTTGGTAAAAAAGTTTCTTAAAAAAATGGATTATATCTCTTTTCATATCCGATTGTAGTCTGTGGACCATGCCCTGGTAAAACTTTTGTATCATCAGGCAAAATAAATAATTTAGTTCTAACAGAATTTATTAAAGTATTATAATCTCCTCCTGGCAAATCTGTTCTTCCAATTGATCCAGCAAATAAAGTATCTCCTACAAATACAACATCATAACCCTCAAGAATAAATGAACAGGAACCTCTTGAATGACCTGGTGTATGAAGTGTTATTAATTTAATTTCTTCTCCAACATTGATGACATCACCATCATTAATTAATATATCTGCTGGGGGAGAGTCTTTCACTCTTAATCCAAATAGTAATCCATGAGATGAAATGTTAGTAATATCATTTGCATCACCTGGATGAATAATTATCTCAGCATCTGTATTCTCTTTTAAATCAGCGTTCCCACCAACATGGTCAAGATGACCATGAGTATTTAAAATATATTTTAAGTTTAATTTAGCTCTTGCTAAAAAAGATAAAATGTCATCTACATCTCCACCTGGATCAATAACAATAGCTTCTTTAGTTTTTTCACATCCTAAAATAAAACAATTAACTTGAAGTGGACCTACAACTAAACTTTGAAAAATCATAAAAAACTCCTTTAATTTTTTTCTAATATAGTTTATTTAAGGAATGAGTCAATATCATAATTCAATATATTGTTCAACTGTTTTTGAGGAGGTTAATATGAAAAAGGCTATAATAGTGGTTGATATGACAAAAGATAATGTTACGGGAATTTTTGAAAAATTATGTGAGCCAATTATTCCTGTGATCAATGACTTAACTGAAGTTTTTAGAGAAAACAATTTTCCTGTTATTTTTGCCAATGATAGTTTTTTTGAAGAAGATTTTATCTTTAAAGGTAAAATGCCACCGCATTCATTAAGATATACAGAAGGAAGTGAAGTTACTGACAAATTAATAGTTAAAGATGGCGATATAATTTTACCCAAAAGAAGGTTTTCTGCTTTTTTTAAAACAGATCTTGATATGACTCTTAGAACTAAAAAGGTAGAACAGGTTTGTGTATGTGGTATAACATCAACTTTTTGTGTACTTGCTACTGCTTTTGACGCGTTTTGTAATGATTTTGCAACTGTAATAATTGAAGATGCCACAACTGCACATAAAATTGAATTTCATGAGCAAGTTATGAATTTTTATAGGAAAAATCCTTTACAGCCTTATTTTGAAATAAAAACCTCAAAACAGATAATAGAGGAGATAGAGAATGTTTAATTTTGCATCTGTAAATGCAGAGATTAAATATAAAGATAGAGATGACCTTGCTATTGTTTATTCTGAAAAGCCTTTTTTTGTGAAAGCTGTATTTACAAAAAATAAATTTAGAGCAGCTCCAGTAAATTTTTGTATTGATAGATTAAAAAAAAATAAGAAATTTAATGCTATCATTGTTAATTCTGGAAATGCTAATGCCTGTACAGGAAAGCAGGGATATTTAGATTGTGAATTAATTGAGAGAAAATTAAAAGAAGAATTTCAAATTGAAAATGGGATATTAATAGCTTCAACAGGTGTAATTGGAGTAAGGTTACCACTTGAAAAAATTTGTAAAAAAATATCTATCCTAAAAAAGAATTTATCTTCAGAAAATTACGAAGATTTTGCAAAAGCAATTATGACAACTGATACTGTCCCCAAAATTGTAGAATATAAAAATGGTAAATTTAGAATATTTGGAATAGCAAAAGGTGCAGGGATGATCCATCCAAATATGGCTACAATGCTTGCATTCATTTTTACAAATGCAAATATTGAGCTAAAAAAAATAGATAAAGCTTTCAAAGATGTAATTGATAGAACTTTTAATTCTATTAGTGTTGATGGGGATACAAGTACTAATGATTCTGTCTTTTTATCTATTTTACCAGAAGAAGATGTTGAATTTAACGAATTTATAAATGGTTTAAGGTATGTATGTGAAAATTTAGCAAAAAAAATTGTTGAAGATGGAGAAGGTTCAACAAAATTTATTGAAATTAATGTAATTAATGGAAATAATAAAGAAAAATGTAAACAAATTGCAGAAACAATAGCAAAATCACCACTTGTTAAAACAGCTTTTTTTGGGAATGATCCTAATTGGGGAAGAATAATCTGCGCTATTGGATATTCAAATGTTGATTTTAATCCTGAAAATATTATTTTAACAATTGGTCAACATAAAGTTTTTGAAAATGGTATGGAATCTCCTGAATTTTCAGAAGAGAAAGTATATGAATATCTTAAAAATAATAGGAATGTTTCTTTAACTGTTAATCTAAATGAAGGAAAAGCATCTTGGAAATATTATACATGTGATTTTTCATATGAATATGTAAAGATTAATGCTGAATATAGGACATAAAATAAGGAGGAAGGCTGAAGGTTGAAGGAGGAAGGTAGTAGATGAGTAGAAGCGAAGATGCGAAGATGCTAAATTATGTAAATGAGAAAAAGGGTAAATGCGTAGATGCGAAAAAAAAGATACAGTATATTCTAATTGATGTATGAACTCATTAACAAATATACACATTTACTCATTTACGCATACACGCATATACTCATTATCGCATATATGCATCCACGCATTTACACATATACTTATTAACGAGTTATGGACCATGAATCCCGAGTCCCGAACCACAAAAAAGGGAGTTAAATAATGGAGATAAAAAATCTTGTTGATGTTATAAAAAAATTGAGAAGTCCTGAGGGATGTCCTTGGGATAGAAAACAAACTCCAGAATCTTTAATCCCACAATTATTGGAGGAAGTTTATGAACTTATTGATGCTATATATGAAAAAGATAGTGAAAAGATTAAAGAAGAGTTAGGAGATGTTTTACTTCATATAGTTTTTCAGGCAGTTTTTTTAGAAGAGAAAAATCAATTTACAATTGAAGATGTGATCAAAGAGATTGTTGATAAAATTATTAGAAGACATCCTCATGTTTTTGCAAATAAAAAGATAAATTCAATTGAAGAATTGAATATAACATGGGAAAAAATTAAAGCGAAAGAGAAGGGTAAGGAAAATAGAGGAATTTTAGATGGAATCCCAAATTCTTTGCCTGCTTTAATGTATGCTTATAAAGTTACAAAAAAGGTTCAAAAAGTAGGTTTTGATTGGCCTGATTTAGCAAATCTTTTTGAAAAGTTAAATGAAGAATTTTTAGAATTTGAAGAAGCATTAATATCTAAAAATAAAAAATCAATTGAAGAAGAATTTGGAGATATATTGTTTATGCTTGTTAATTTAGCAAGAAAGTTAAAAATTAATCCAGAAGAAGCATTAATGAAAACAAATAAAAAATTTATAAAAAGGTTTAAATTTATAGAAGAAAATTTGAAAAAAGAAAATTTAGAATTTAATGAGGTTGATTTAGAGTATATGGATAAGTTATGGGAAAAAGCAAAACTTTTAGAAAAATCTGTGAAAAAATGAGTGATTTTGATTTATGTATAAAAAATAACACATTAAAAAATATTGTGATTTCAGTATGTTATAAAAAAGTTAATATTTTAAAATTGTTTTACATTTTTTTAACAAAAACTGTTAATAACCTGTGGAAAAGTTTGTGGATTAAATTTTGTGATAGTAAAAATAAATGGGATATAATCATTTTGATTAAAATTTAAGCAAGGAGTGAATATGTTATATTTAATAGCAATATTTATTGGGATTCCTATAATTGAACTTTATTTAATTATTAAAATAGGCGCATTTATAGGAGCTTTTAACACTATTTTAATAATTTTTGGTACAGGAATACTTGGAGCATATTTAGCAAAAAAAGAAGGTTTACAGGTTTTAAGGAATATTGAAATGTGTCTTGCAAATGGTGAGCTTCCTTCATATCATATAATTGAAGGTTTTTTAATTTTAATTGCAGGTTTTTTATTATTAACTCCAGGTTTTTTAACTGATATTTTTGGATTTTTAATTTTATTTCCTGCAACAAGATTTATTTTTATTAAATTTGTGATAAATTACTTAAATAAAAAGATAGAAAAAGGTGAAGTTAAAATATTTCTCAATTTTTAAATCTTTTTTAGATTACAAGATTTATAATAAGCCTTTTTTAGCAGGTTTTAAATTAACCTATAAATGTAATTTAAAATGTCATCATTGTCCTTTCTGGAAAAATAAAGGTGATGATTTATCTTTTAAAAATGTAAAAGATGTTTTAGATAATATGTATTATGAAGGAGCAAGAGTAATTATCTTTGAAGGTGGAGAGCCAACTTTATGGAAAGATAATAATTTTACATTTAATGATGTTTTAGATTATGCAAAAAAAAAGTTTATAAGTGTTAATTTTACAACAAATGGACTAAATGGTTTTGAATATAACGCTGATGCAATATGGGTAAGTTTTGATGGGTTAGAGAAAAATCATAACAAAATTAGAGGAGAGGGTGTTTTTGAAAAAGTTATTAAAAACTTGGAGGATTATAGAAGAAAAAAGATATTTTTTGTAAATAAAAGAAAAGTTTTTGCAAATATCTGTATTAACTCTTACAATGTCCATGAGATTCCAAAGTTGATAATTTTTTTAAAAAAGTTTATAGATGGAATAACAATTCAATTTTATTATCCATATGAAAATGATTTTTCTTTGTTTGTAAATAAAAAAGAGAGAGTATGGATATTAAATAAATTAAAAGAATTAAAAAAGAGAGGATATCCTATACTGGATTCTTTATCCTGTTTAGATGATTTGAAATATAATACATGGAAATGCCATCCAGAATTATTAATTAATGCAGAGCCAGATGGTACAATTATTAAAGGTTGTTATGTAAAAAATAGAGGTGAAATAAATTGTAAGTATTGCGGTTTTGCAGCTCATGTAGAGCTTTCGAAAGCATTTGATTTGAAATTTGGATCAATACTTACAGGGATAAAAGCTTTTTGTTAGGAGTTTTAAATGAAAAATTATAAAGAGGAATTTTTAAGATTAATAAAATCAGCCAATAAAATTACAGTAATTACAGGTGCTGGTATTTCTGCAGAAAGTGGTGTCCCAACTTTTAGAGGGGAAGATGGATTATGGAAAAATTATAGAGCTGAAGAACTTGCAACGCCTTATGCGTTTCAGAAAAATCCACAACTTGTATGGGAATGGTATAACTGGCGAAGAGAGTTAATCTCAAAATGTGAGCCAAATCCAGCTCATAAATTTTTAGTTAAATTAGAAAAAGAAAAAGGAGATAATTTTCTCTTAATAACACAGAATGTTGATGGTTTGCATAGGAAAGCTGGTAATAAAAGAATAATTGAAATTCATGGCTGCATATGGAGAGTTAAATGTGTAAACTGTGCATATAAAGATTATAATTATGATATTCCTATTAAAATTTTACCTAAGTGCCCAGAATGTGATGATGTGTTGAGGCCAGATGTAGTATGGTTTGGAGAGTCTCTTGATTATAATGATTTACAAAAGTCAATAGAAGCATGTATTAAATGTGATTTGTTAATTGTAATTGGAACTTCTGGAGTAGTTCAGCCTGTGGCTTCTTTTCCATTTCAGGCGAAATCCAACAATAAAAATTTAAAATTAATTGATATAAATCCAGTAAAAAATCCAATTTCAGAGATTGCTGACCTTTATATTCCTTATAAATCAGGAGAATTTTTAAAAGATGTATAAAAGAAAAGATTATTTTTACAAGAAAGCAAAAGAAGAAGGTTTTCGTTCAAGAGCTGCTTATAAATTAATTGAAATTCAAAAAAAGTACAAAATTTTTAAAAAAGGAGACTATGTTCTTGATTTGGGATGTGCTCCTGGTGGATGGATTCAGGTTGTATTAAAATTTATAGGCAAAGATGGAAGAATTAAAGGTATAGATCTATTAGATGTAAAACCTTTTAAAGAAGAGAATGTTGAAATTATTAAAGGTGATATTTATGAGTACAATTTTGAGAATGAAAAATTTGATGTGATAATTTCTGATATGGCTCCAAATACAAGTGGGATAAAACATGCTGATTATTATCGCTCTTTTGAACTTTGTGAATATGCATTCAAAATAGCACAAAATTGTTTAAAAAATAATGGAAATTTAGTAATGAAAATTTTTCAGGGAAAAGAATTTAATGAATTAAGGGGAGTTTTAAAGAAAAACTTTAAAGAAGTATCTGTTTTTAAACCAAAAAGTTCAAGAAGTAGTTCTGTTGAAACATATATTGTTTGTAAAGGAAAAAGTTTATGATTAAATTTAGTGATTTGTTTTTAATGAAACTGTAATGCTAAAAAAGGAGGTAGTATGAAATACAGTGAGTATTTTATTCCAACATTGAAAGAGAGCCCAGCAGATGCAGAAGTAATAAGTCATAAACTTATGGTAAGAGGTGGCATGATTAGAAAATTAGCTGCTGGAATATATATTTATCTCCCACTTGGATTGAAATTTATTAAGAACATTGAAAATATTGTTAGAGAGGAAATGAATAGAGCTGGAGCAATTGAGTTATTGATGCCCTCAGTTATTCCTGCTGAATTATGGCAGCAAACTGAGAGATGGTATCATTACGGTAAAGAGCTTTTAAGAATTAAAGATAGACATAACAGAGATTTTTGTTATGGTCCAACTCATGAAGAAGTAATTACCGATTTAGTTAGTAAAGAAATCCGTTCATATAAACAATTACCTGTGAATTTTTATCAAATTCAGACAAAATTTAGAGACGAGATAAGGCCAAGATTTGGTTTAATGCGTGGAAGAGAGTTTATTATGAAAGATGCTTACAGTTTTGATGTTGACGAAGAAGGAGCAGAACTCAGTTATAAAAAAATGTATGATGCATATTGTAAAATTTTTGAAAGATGTGGACTTGATTTTAGAGTGGTTGAAGCTGATACAGGTGCTATAGGAGGAAGTTTTTCTCATGAGTTTATGGTTTTAGCTAAAACAGGAGAAGATGAAATTGTAACTTGTAATAACTGCGGTTACAGTGCAAATTTAGAAAAAGCTCCTGTTTTAAAAAAAGAATATTCTGAAAATATATCAAATGAAAAGGAGTTAACATTAGAAAAAGTATATACTCCTGATGTAAAATCTATAGAAGATGTTAGTAAATTTTTAAATGTACCTAAAAATAAAATTGTAAAGACTATTATACTCACAGATGGAGAAAATGTTGTAGCTGCAATGGTTAGAGGCGATTATGATATTAATATAGTAAAAGTTAAAAATATTCTTGGATGGGATGTGGTGTTCTTTGCCACTGAAGAGACAGTAAAAGAAGTGACAAATGCTCCAAGTGGTTTTGCAGGACCTATCGGAATAAAATGTAAAATTATTGCAGACTATTCAATCAAAGGTTTAAAAAATTTTGTTGTTGGTGCAAATGAAAAAGATTATCATTTTAAAAATGTAAATTTTAAAGATTTTGAAGAAGTTGAATTTTACGATATTAGAAATGCTGTAAAAGGAGACGAATGTCCAAAATGCAGTAATGGAACTTATGAGCTATTTAGAGGCATTGAAGTAGGACACATTTTTAAACTTGGAACAAAATATTCTGAAAAATTAAATGCAACTTATTTAGATAAAGATGGTAAAGAGAGATTAATAGTAATGGGATGTTATGGAATTGGTATTGGTAGAACTGCTGCTGCAGCAATTGAGCAAAATCATGATGATGATGGAATGATATTACCTGAACCTATTTCACCATTTAAAGTTTATTTATTACCAGTTAATTATAAAGATGAAAAAATTAAAAATATTACAGATAATATTTATGAAAAATTGAAAGAAAAAAATATTGAAGTGTTACTTGATGATAGAGATGAAAGACCAGGAAAAAAGTTTAAAGATGCAGATCTTTTAGGTTTTCCATACAGAATTACTGTGGGTAAAAAAGCTAAGGATGGTATAGTAGAACTTATTTATAGAAAGAATAAGGATAAAAAAGAAGTAAAAGTTGATGAGATTTTTGAATGGATAAAATAATTTATGGATTAAATCCTGTAATTGAAGCATTAAATTCTGAAAATGTAACAATTGATAAAATTTTTATTTTAAAATCAAAAAGAGATAAAAGAATTCAAACTATAATTAATCTTGCAAAAAAAGAAAATGCAAGAATAAGATTCTATGATAAAAAATTTTTTAATAAATTCAAAGAATTTAATCATCAAGGTGTTGTCGCAGAAGTAGTTGATTTTAAATATTCAGAATTAGAAGAGATTTTATATAAAAATTTCATTGTAATTTTAGATGGAATTACTGATGTACAAAATTTTGGAAATATTATTAGAACATGCGAGTTTTTTGGTGTTAGTGGAATAATTATTCCCAAAGACAAATCTGCGACTATTAACTCAACTGTAATTAAAACATCCTCAGGAGCAGTTTTTAATATACCAATTGTAAAAGTTACAAATTTAAATAATACAATAGAAAAATTTAAAGATAACGATTATAAAGTTGTTGGGACGTCCTCACATGGAAATAATACATTTGAGGATATAAAAGCAACAGAAAAGATTGTACTAATTATTGGAAATGAAGAAAAAGGGATTAGAAAATCTTTACTTAAAAAATGTGATTATATTGTAAATATAAAAGGGAAAGGCAAAACTGAATCTCTAAATGTTGTAAGTGCTACATCAATTTCTGTTTATGAAATAAATAAAATATTGAAGATATGAATTCTTTTAAAGATTCAAGAGAAAAATTAATAAGATTTCTAAGGGATAATGGAATAACAGATAACAAAGTTATAGAGGCTTTTGAAAAAATCCCAAGACATTTTTTTGTCCCAGAAGTTTTAAAATTTGATGCATATAAAAATTCTGCTTTGCCATTAGGATTTGGTCAAACAATTTCCCAACCATTAACTGTTGCAATGATGACACAAGAGCTTGAATTAGATGAAAATCATTCTGTTTTAGAAATAGGAACAGGTAGTGGATTCCAAACTGCAATTTTAGCATATTTAGCAGATAGAGTATTTACCATAGAGAGATTTAAAGACTTCACAGTTAGAGCAAGAAAAATTCATGAAAAATTAAATTTAATGAATATAGTATATAGAATTGGAGATGGTTCTTATGGATGGGCTCAATTTGCCCCATTTGACAGAATAATAGCAACAGCTGCATTTGATAATATTCCAGAAATTTTGATTAAGCAATTGAAAATAAATGGTATTTTAATTTCTCCTATAAAGTCTAAAAGTTCTCAATTTATTTTAAAAATAAAGAAATTAGAAGATAAAATAGAAGAAGAGTTTTTAAAAGAGTGTAATTTTGTGGAAATAATATGAAAGTTCTTATTGTTAATACAGGTAGATTCGGTGATACAATTCAATCAGTACCTTTAATTTTGGGATTAAAAAAAAAATATCCAGAATGTAAAATTTTTTATCTCTGTCTTGAAAATTTTAAAGCAGTAGCTGAAATTATTCCTGAAATCGATTTAATTATTCCTATAAATTTTAGTTCAATACTAAAAAGCATAGATAATAATTTTATAGATCATGCGTATATTGAATTAAAAAAAATATTTAATGAAATTAATTTAAAATTTGACATTTTAATAAACATTTCATTTTCTACTTTAAGTGCAGTTATTTCTTCAATTATTAATGCCAAAGAAAAAAAAGGATTAATACTAAATGAAAAAAATGAATTTGTAGCATATGATAACTGGAGTAGGTTTTTTCTTGCAATAGTTAATAATAGAATCTCTTCACCATTTAATTTAGTTGATATATTTTCTAAAATAGGGGGTGTTGTTTCTGGAAAAATAAGAATATCTCTACCTAAAAATATAAAAAATATTGGATTTCAAATGGGAGCTTCCACATATGACAGACGATGGCCAGTTGAAAAGTTTTCACAACTTGCAAAAATAATATTAGAAAGGGATAAAAACATAAAGATTTATCTATTTGGTAGTAAAAATGAAATAGAATTATCAAAAAGATTTGAAAGTTATTTTAATCATTCAAATATAATAAATCTAATTGGTAAAACATCTATAATAGACCTTTATAAAATTTTAAAAGATAAAATTGATGTTCTTATAACAAATGATACTGGAACAATGCATCTTGCCTGGTATGCAGGTAAAAAAGTTATAGAATTATCTTTAGGTCCTGCTCTATATAATACAACTGGACCTGTTGGTGAAGGGCATATCGTTATTCAGCCAGATATTGAATGTTCCCCATGTAGTTATCAAACAAATTGTCTTAATTTAAATTGTCATAATTTAGTATCTCCTGAATTAATAAATAGT
>JALVYZ010000358.1 GCA_027037705.1 bacterium
TGAGTTTTACACTCCAAATGGTCTTCATGTAAATCAAATAGATGAAGAAATTGCAGAAATTATGAAATGTGCAAATTTTAAAGATTTAAGACTGAGCCTTGAAACTGCAAATGAATATTTACAGAGAAAACTTGGATATAAAGCTGATAATAGCCATTTTGTTAATGCTATAAAATTTTTAACAAAAGCAGGCTTTACTGAAAAAGAGTTAAATGTTTATCTTCTTGTTGGATTACCCCATCAAACATATAATGATGTTAAAGAATCAATAATTTTTGTAAAAAACTACCATTCAAAACCAAGACTTGCTGAGTATTCCCCAATTCCCCATACAATTTTATGGGAAGAATCTATAAAAGTTGCAAAATTTGATATTGTAAACGAACCTTTATTCCATAACAATACTTTACTCCCAGTATCCCACCCTTCAATAAATTTTGAATCACTTAATAAATTGAAAATTTTGGCAAGAAAGAATTATTAAAATACATAGGCTGAAAGTTGAAGTTTAAGTCTTTGATGTTTATAAAAACTTTCAGGTATGCATTTAGAGTTTGCTATGCCTAATTTAACTTTTATTTTTATAAGCTTCTCTATTTACTATATAACTGCATTTCCTGATTAGCTGGATAATCGGGTACAATATGGATTCCGTCCACATAAATTTTTAAATGTGCAACTATCATACCTTTATAAGCAAGTGGGACAACCCATACACTTTCAGGTTCTCTGTATTCAGCACCATTAAGAACTTCAAGAGCACTTATAATTGCATATAAGCTATTTTTAATATTTTTAATTTGAACTGATATCCTGCTTACAACAGGATGAACACCAAGAGGTAAAATAGAACCATCTGCTGGATTAAAATGCAAAACAGCAACAACTTTTCCCTCATATAAAATACCTGCTTTAACTTCAATTTCGCCCCGATGGCCTATCATACTCCAGACCTTTCCTGCTTTTAAATATGCTTTTGCCTTTTTAGCTGTAGCAACAGCAAGTGAAGCATTATTTAATTGAATTATGTTGCTGGTTACTTGAGATTGTGGCACAACTTGACCTGGTGGTGGAGGGGGTGGAACTTGACCAGGCGGAGGTACCATTTGTCCGTTAGCTGGAGAAGGTGGAACTTGATTTGGTGGTGGAGGTGGAGCTATTTCCCCACGATGAGGAGGTGGTGGAGGAGCCTGAGTTGCAGGAGGAGTTAGTCCATATCCAATGTTGAGTGGATTATTTAACAAAGGGGGTTTTTCTTGTGCATTACCCATGACTATACCTCCAATTAAAAAAATTAATAATGTAAAAAGCAATATTTTACCTTTTTTATTAGGTTTCATAGCGAATTCTCCTTTCTAAAAATTTGTATTTGGAGAGTATTCTTCTCCTTTTAGATTCTATTTCAATATAAATTTCTATCCAAAATATGAGATGAATAATTTTAATTTTATAATATACTTTATATTAAATACAATATTTTAGGAGTGCTAAAAAGTCAAGAAAAAGTCAAGAAAAAGTCAAAACATTTTCAAAATATTTTCTTCAAAGAGAATCCTTTATAAATAAAATCAGCTTCTTCCACCTTCAACATTCCTCCTTCCACCTCAAAATAAAAACTCACAAACTTGATTATTCGCAAACATTTTGTTACAACATTTAAAAAATGATAAACGTTTTCATAAACACAATACTGCCTCTTTTTACAATTATTCTTTTTGGTTATTTTTTAAAGAAAAAAGAGATAATAACAAAAGAATGGGAAGATATTTCAAATAAAATTATTTTCAATATTGCTGTGCCTGCTCTTTTAATAAAAGCTCTTTCAAAATCAAGTATTGAAGAAGTTTTTTCAATTAAAATTTTATTTTCAGTTGCTATACCAATTCTTTGTATAATTTTTTTAAGTTATCTTATCTCAAAGTTTTTGTTTAACTTTGAAAATTCTATTAAAGCAACATTTATTCATTGTTCATTTCATGGGAATATTGGATATATGGCTTATGCTGTTGGTTATTATGCTCTTAATGAGGCTAACTTTCATTATCTTGTAATTATCAGTTCTTTTTTAATTATTGTTCAAAATATAACTGCTGTAATAGTGTTAACCATTTTTTCAAAAAAGTTAAATTTCAGAGCTATGACCAAA
>JALVYZ010000359.1 GCA_027037705.1 bacterium
GCATTTATTTCAACTGATTTTTCAAATTCTGCTAAAGCTTCTAAAACTTTATCCATATCAATCTCATAACTATCCCTTACTGTCAGCAATCGTCCTGTTGGGTGGCCTAAGATTGTTGTAAAAGGATTTTTAATAGCATTGATAATTCTATTAGTCATATCTTTCTTACTCATATTAAAAGAGGAATGCACTGAAGCAATTACAAAATCAAATTTTTCCAAAATATTATCTGGATAATCAAGTGAACCATCTTTTAATATATCTGATTCTATACCTTTAAAAATTTTGAATGGTGCATATTTTTCATTCAATCTCTCTATTTCCTCATGTTGTTTTTTTATATCATCTTCTGTAAGTCCATTTGCATAATAAGCACTTTTAGAATGATCTGATATTCCAACATATTTATAACCTCTTGAAATTAAGTATTTTACTATATCTTCAATACTCATTGTTCCATCAGAATAAGTTGTATGAACATGAAAAATCCCTTTGATATCGGAATATCTTAAATAATTTTTTTCAAACTCAGAATTATCTTCTCTCATTTCAGGAATAATATATTCAGAATTATTAAATTTAAATATTTCAATTTCTGATTTCACTTCTTCTGGGATGTTATATTTTTCAACAAATTCTTGAGAGCCTGTTGTTAAAAATAACTTCCTAATAAAATCAGATCTATTTGAAGCAGTATATATTTCAAATTCTTTTTTATAATTTTTACAAATTTCTGTTAATTTTGCTTCATAATTTTTGAATGTAATAAATTCTAATTTTGAATAAACTTCACACTTTCTTCTATAATCTCCAGTAAATGCAAAAAATATATTTTCTTTTTTAGCTCTTTCTCTAATTTCATTTAAAATTTCTTCATATTCAGCAATTGTAAATAGATTTAAATTTTTTCTATAATTTTTAATTGCATTTAATATATTTTCCTGTATTTTTTTGCCAAATCCCTTTAAAATCAATAATCTATTCTCCTTGCAGGCATATTCAAGTTCACCAATAGAAGTTATACCAAGTTCTTTATATAAAATTTTTATTCTTTTCGCACCCAATCCCTTTAAATTTAATAATTCCTGAACTCCTTCTGGGATTTCTTTCTGGAGTGTTTCCAGCAAATTAGAAGTGCCTGTTTCAATTATCTCTTTTATAATTGAAAGTGTAGATTTTCCAATATTTTTTATTTTTTTTGAATTTATATCTTCTAAATTCTCTAAGCTTTCAATAGCCCTTGAGGCGTTTCTATATGCTCTAATTTTAAAAGAATTTTCATCTTTAATTTCAAGTAAATCTGCAATTCTATTTAAAATTTTTGCTACATCTTTTTTAGTCATGATCTATATTTACTGTTTTATGACATTGCACACATTCTGTAAGCAGTTGATGTTCTTTGTTTTTTGGTAAAACTGTATGACATTGAAAACAATCTTGACCGCATGCATTTGATTCTGAATTTCCTAATAAGTCTTCTCCTTCTTTTCCACATCCTTTTTTATGACAATTAATACATGTTTTTATAATTTTATGTTGCTTTGGTTTTTCTAAATTTAAATCTGGATGACATTGCATACAAGAACCACCACAACAGAAAGCACTTATATTAAAAGCAAGAATTATTACAATTACAATAATAAATTTTCTAACCATTCTTTATCCTCCCCCGATTTAGTTTATGCGTGGATGCGTATATGCGATATTCAATAATTTATTGTTATTTATAGTTATTCGTTGTTATTAGTAGTTATTTGTTATTCAATTTTTCATTTTTGTTTTTTCATTATTCATTAATATCACTCCACACTCCGCACTCCAGACTGTTATATTATCTCCTCAGGATGCACAATTTCTCCAGCAACTCCACTTGCTGCTGCAACTGCTGGATTTGATAAATATACCTCGCTTTTTGGATGTCCCATTCTACCAACAAAGTTTCTATTACTTGTTGAAATTGCTCTTTCTCCTTCAGCTAATATGCCTAAATGTCCACCAAGACAAGGACCACAGCTTGGAGGTCCAACAATTGCACCTGCTTCAAGAAAAATCTCTATTAATCCATTTTTCAATGCCATTTTATATATTTCTGGTGTTGCTGGTAAAATAATCATTCTTACATTTTTTGCAACCCTTTCTCCTTTTAAAACTTTAGCTGCAATTTCCAAATCTTCATATCTTCCATTTGTACATGAACCAATGAAAACCTGATCTATTTTTATTCCTTTAGCTTCATAAACCGATTTTGAATTCTCTGGTAAATGAGGAAACGCTACCTGGGGATCTACTTCTGAAACATCTATCTTTATCTCATTAAAATATTCTGCATTATTATCAGATTTAAAAATTTTATACTCTCTCTGAGCTCTTTCTTTTACATATTCAATTGTAATTTCATCTGGTTCAATTATTCCACTTTTTCCACCAGCTTCTATAGCCATGTTACACATGGTAAATCTTGCATGCATTGGTAATTTTTTTATAATTGGACCTGTAAATTCCATTGCTTTATACAATGCTCCATCAACTCCAATTTTCCCTATAGTATAAAGTATTAAATCTTTACCATCAACCCATGGTTTTAATTCTCCAAAATAGTAAAATTTTATGGTTTCTGGGACTTTAAACCATGCTTTCCCATAAATCATACAAGCTGCAAAATCTGTAGATCCAACTCCTGTTGAAAAAGCACCTAATGCTCCATAAGTACATGTATGAGAATCTGCTCCAATTACAACATCACCAGGGAGTACAATTCCTTTCTCAGGCAAAAGAGCATGCTCAACACCAACTTCTCCACCATCAAAAAAATATTTTATATTTTTTTCTAAGGCAAATTCCCTTACATATTTTACCTGCTCTGCAGATTTTATATCTTTATTTGGTGTAAAATGGTCAGGGACAAGAACTATTTTATTATTATCAAAAACTTTTCCATTATAGACTCTTCTAAATTCCTTTATACCAAGAGGTGCAGTAATATCATTGGCAAGAGCAATGTCAACATCCACCTCAACAAATTCACCAGGTTTAACATCTCTACCAAGTTTATTTGCAAAAATTTTTTCTGTTATTGTCATTCCCATAATTATTCCCCCTAATAATTTTAATTTTCAAAAAATACTGAAAATTGCTTCCAAGCTTTTTTAAGCTCATCTTCATGCACAGTTGCTGCCCCTAACTTCCCAACTACTATCCCAGCAGCAATATTTGCTATTTTTGCAGAATTTATAACATCAAAATCCGCTGCCATTCCTAAAGTAAGAACACTTATAACTGTATCACCGGCACCTGTTACATCATATACATCTCTTGCTATAGTAGGCAAATGAACATATTCATCTTTATTTTTAAAAAAAATGGCCATCCCTTTATCAGCAAGAGTTATAACTAAATAATCAGATTCAAATTTTTTTAATAAGTGATTCCCCCCATTTTTTAAATTTTTAAAATTTATTGGAAACCCTGCGGCAAAACTTGCTTCACTTAAATTTGGTGTTAATAAAGTTGGCTTCTTATAAATACCCATATTTTGATTTTTAGGGTCAACATTTACAATTTTATTATACCTTTTACATAAATTTATTATTAATTCAAAACTCTCTTTAAAAATTACCCCTTTGCCATAATCTGAAATTATAACTGCATCTATCTCAGGAATATTATTTTCCAGATATTTTTGTAATTTTTTAAAAGTGCTCAAAAATAATCCATTATCTGACTCTCTATCAACTCTTACAATTTGTTGATTATTACCAATAATTCTTGTTTTTACAGTTGTCGTTCTATTTTTTTCAATAATAATACCACCTGGGTCAATATTATTTTTATTTAAAATCTCTAATAATTTTTCTCCATTTAAATCATCACCTATTACTCCACAAATTTTTGCATTTCCATTTAATGATAAAATATTATTCAAAACATTAGCACTTCCACCAAGCTTTAACTCTTCTTTCTCAACTCTAACAACTGGGACAGGAGCTTCTGGTGAAATTCTTGATACTTTTCCCCAAATGTATCTATCGAGCATTAAATCCCCAATTATTAAAATTTTCTTTTCTTTAATTCTATTCAAAAAATCTTCAATGAACATCAAGCCTTACTCCCTTAACAACTTTTCTAAAAATTTCTGGAAATAAATTTTTTAACTTTTCCAAACTTATTGAAGAATGGTAAAAATTACCTTTTTCATTCTCAATAAATATTAAATACTCTTTATTTTTTAAATTTACAAATTTGCATTCAACTTCTTCATTTATAACCTGTATATCTTCAGGATACTCTTTTAATAAAATTCCAAAATAATCAATAATTGACTTTGCAACTCTATGAGTATAGGGGTATTGTAATTCTACTCCTTTTTGATTAACATAAACTTTTAAATCTTCAATATTATCTGGTTCCCAGAAAATAATCACAAGCTCGTTAAATTCTTTAATTTCCATCTTTCTTCCATAGTGTTAGTGTTGGTGTTAGTGTTAGTTATTAATAATTTTAAATTTTGGATTTTGAATTTTAAATTATTCATTAACTCCAGAATCCCGAGCACCTAAAGTTTTAGGTGCTCGGCTGACGCCTTCCACCTTTTACCTTTTAATTACTATTCACTAACCTACAACTAACCTTAATTAACTTCAACTAACCTCCTATAGCCCATAGCCCAGTGCCTCTTGCCCATTTATTAATTTTTCATTTTTAATTATTCATTATTCATTTAATTGCACCTCAATTAACCTCTAACTAACCTTCACTAACATCAACTAACATCTTCACAAATACAAATAATTTTTAACCTCCTCTGTATATTCCTTCTTATCTTTAGATTTATAAATAATCAAAGGCTTATCAATAATTGGAATTTTATAATTCATCTTTAAAATCTCAAATAGAATTAAATTACTTGATTCATCAACACTGTTGTATATAAATCTAATCTTTTTAAAAAAAAGTCCTGAATTTTTAACTTTTTCTAAAATTTCAATGAATCTGTTGTGTGGATAAATTAAAAATAGTATTCCTTTTGCATTTAAAAGATATTTACACAATTTTAAAAAATTATCAATATTGAAAAAAATCTCATGCCTTGCATAATTTTTCTCTCTATTTTCGCATAATCTTCCATTTTTAACAGGATAGTATGGTGGATTACAAACTATAATATCAAATGTTTCTGGTTTGAATCTATTTTTCAAATAAAAAAGATTTGTATGAATAAATTGAATATCAAAATTGTTAAGTTTTGCGTTTTCAATAGATAATTTGTAAAGTTTTTCCTGTATTTCAACACCAGTAATGTTTAAATGAGGAAATCTACTTTTCAAAATTATTGAGATTATTCCATCGCCACTTCCAGCATCTAAAATATTTTTATGATGTTTTGAAACTTCAACAAAATTTGCTAAAAGGACAGAATCAATACCGTGACGGTAGCCTTTTTTTGGCTGAATAAATTTTAATGGCCCTAAAGTTGTTAATTCACTCAAGGCTGTAAATTACCAATCCTGTTAATAATTTTGGATAAAAATAAGTAGATTTTTGAGGAAGTACTCCTCTTGTCTGTGAAATGTATCTAATCTTTTCTATATCTGGTGGATGTAAAATAAAAATACCTGAAAACTTCCCATCTTTAACTAATTCAATTCCTTCTTTTTCATCTTTTATAAAATCTATCTTTGTTTTATTGGAGATATCTTCATCTGTGATAGATAAACATTTTTTAAAAATTAAATCTTCCAAAATTTCAACATCTAATTTATCATCACATTTATATTCTTCTTTTAATGTAAAAAGATAATAATCTTTTCCATTATAAAAGATAAAACTTCCAAATTCAATGTTATGAATATTTTTAAAAGATGTTTTTTTAATTGTAAAATATTTTTCAGCTTTTTTATAAAAGTCTTCATCTACATTAACATTTTTAATAAGCCTATGAGTTGGTAGTACCAACAATCCATCTTCTTCCATTGGACAGAAATACATCATAATATAATCAAATGGATATTCTTCATCATCTTTTGCATTAATTTTTTTTCTCATATAATCTCTATACATTAATGCAGTTTCATATCTATGATGCCCATCGGCTATAAAAACTTTTTTGTTTTTCATTATTTCTGTAATCTCTTTAATAACATCATCATCAGAAATTTTATAAAATTTATAATTAATATTATCAAAAGAAAAATTAAAAAATGGCTCTAAATTTTCTGTATTATTAATTAATATATTGTTTATTTTAAGTTCTTTATCACTAAAAATTCCAAAAATTTGGCTAAAATTTACTCTGCACTCTTTTATCAATTGAAATCTATCTTTTTTTGGGCCTTTTAAAGTCCTTTCATGAGGAACTATATTCCCTTTTTCAAATTCTTCAAGTTTTAAAATTCCAATAAATCCTTGTCTAACAATTTTTTTACCATTAAACACAAATTCTTCTTCAAGATAGTATATATTTTCTTTGCTATCTTGAATTAAAATTTTTTCTGCAATCCATTTTTCGAATGTTTTTCTTGCTCTAATGTATCTATTATTTTTTTCATTATCTTCAGGAGAGTCTTTACCAAGAATAAGCCTTATAATGTTATATTCATCTTTTTTATAAAACTCTTCCTGCTGTTCTTTTGAAATTACATCATATGGAGGAGTTACAACATTTTCAATTTTTACCTTTCCAGGATTATATGTAATTCCCTTGAAACTTTTAACTATTACACCCATAAATTACCTCACAATCTCCTTAATTTTTTTAATTTTTTCAACTGCATCTAATTCATCTACCTGATTTAATGCAATTTTAACTGTTTCAGATGATAATTTTTTATAAAGTTCAATAATTTCTGGCATAAAATTATTTAAAGCATTTAAATGCTTTTCAATTGTAACAATATCACCTCTAACAATTGGCCCAGTTAAAGAATCAACTGGACCAAGTTTTTTAATAGCCTCTGTTGTTCCAGTAAACAAAGGTGAAATTATATCTACAATTTCATTATAATCATCACTTATACCAATTTTTCTAAAAATCTCACATGTTGTAAAGATTAAAGTATTTAAAAAATTTGAAGAAAAAACAGCAGCAAGATGATAAAGTGGCTTATATTTTGTATCAATTATAAAATACTTTCCACTTATTGTATTTACTATCTTCTTTGCAATTTCAACTGCTT
>JALVYZ010000360.1 GCA_027037705.1 bacterium
ATGTTATAGATGAAAATGTTTTAATAAGATTTTATGTTTATCATATTGTTATTTTGCCTATAATTTTTTCTTTATTGGCTTCATTTCATTTTTATTATGTTAGAATATCAAATGGAGTTAAAGTAAAAAAATTAAATAATAAAGTTGATATATTTTATTTATTTAAAAAGGAATTAATTGCAGTTTTGTTTATAACAATAATAATATTAGTAGCTTCTAAAAAATTTTATAGTGCACCAATTAGCCAATATGCTCTGAATTCTAATATTCCTGAAATTATAAAAGCTCCATGGTACTTTTTAAATTTACAATTTTTATTAAAATTTTTTTCATCTAATATAATTATTTTATTTGTGTTAAGTTATCTAATTCTATTAATATTTTATCCAAAAGTAAAAAGTAAAATTTTATTTTTAATCTTGCATTTTTTTATTATTTCGTTAATATTTTTATTCAGATAATGGAGGTTGGAAATGAATGAAAATGAGATAAGAAAGATTGTAGATGATATTTTTAGTCCTGAAAAAATGACTTTTAACAAGCTTTTAGGGTTTAAGATTAATTTAGATGATATTAATAATCCAAAAATTATAATGAAAATGAATGGTAATTTAGTAGGTAATTACTATTTTAAAATTTTACATGGTGGTGCAATATCTTCAATATTAGATACAGTTGGTGGTGTAGTAGCCATGATTAGCGTTTTAAAAAAATTTGAAGGAAATATAGAAGAACTTCCTGAAAAATTGTCAAAAATAAGTACAGTTGATTTAAGAGTTGATTATTTAAGACCAGGAAAAGGAGAATTTTTTATTGCAACAGCTCATGTTATAAGAGCAGGAAATAAAGTATGCGTTAATAGAATGGAATTAAGAAATGATATTAGTGACTTAGTTGCTGTTGGTACTGGGACATATCTTGTAGGATAAAATTTTTTTACTATATTAATAAAAAAATAAAATAATTCTTGACAAATGAATAAAATTTATTTATATCAGTATTAGTAATTATTACTAAAAGGAGGTTGAAATGGCAGTTGGATGTACAAAAAAACCAAAAGCGAATTCTGAACCTGAGGTTAAAAATCAAGTAGAAAATAATCAAAATTTAGAAAAAAAAGAGGAGGTAGAGAACATGATTTTAGTAGGAAGAAAAGCACCAGATTTTGAAACAGAAGCATATCACAATGGAAAATTTATTAATTTGAAATTGTCAAACTATCTTGGTAAATGGGTATTATTATGTTTTTATCCAGCTGATTTTACATTTGTTTGAGCAACAGAAATCTCAGCGGTTGCTGAGAAGTATAGTGAATTTCAAAAACTTGGAGTAGAAGTATTAAGTATGAGTATTGATACAGTTTTTACTCACAAAATGTGGAATGACCATGAATTATCAAAAATGGTAGATGGTGGAATTCCATTTCCAATGTTATCAGACCCAGGTGGAAAAATTGGTAAACTTTACGGTGTTTATGATGAAGATCTTGGATTAGATGTAAGAGGAAGATTTATAATTGATCCAGATGGTGTAATTCAAGCAATGGAAGTATTATCTCCACCTGTTGGAAGAAATGTATCTGAGGCAATTAGACAGATTCAAGCATTTCAGCATGTAAGACAATCAAATGGAACAGAAGCTTGCCCATCAGGTTGGAAACCAGGAAAACCAACATTAAAACCAGGAGAAGATTTGGTTGGTAATGTTTGGAATGTATGGAAAGTAGATAATGCATTTGATTAATATTTAAAAGGTGGCAGAAATTATTCTGCCACCTTATCATTTTATGGTTAATTTTAATCTATAAAAATAAAGTTTATAGTATTTATTTTGTAAAAATTAAAAGATTTTATGCAGGCTTATTAAAAATAGGTATTAAAATTTTTTATTATATAAATTTTAAGATCCATGAAAGAAATTAATAAGTTAATAAAAATTAATTTAAAAATTTCTTGACAAATTTTTTTTTATATGTTATTAGCACTCATAGAAAGAGAGTGCTAATAACGGAGGTGATAAAATGGGAGAATTAAAAAATATAAATCTTCCAGATATTAATCATGAATCTCTTGATAAATATATCCAACAAATAAATAAATTTCCTGTGTTAACAGCAGAAGAAGAATATGAG
>JALVYZ010000361.1:0-938 GCA_027037705.1 bacterium
AAAATAAAAATTTTACTATTAAAGAAAATTATAAAGTTTTAGCAAAAATAAAATTAAAAATTCCTGAAAATTATCCCATTCCTGGAAGTTTTAACTATGTAAATTACTTAAAAGGCAATGGAATAAAGTTTATTGGTTATCTAATTTCATTAAAAATTTTAAAAATAGAAAATGGAAATTTTATAAAAAAATATAGAAATTTTCTTGTAAAAAAGATAGATTCTCAACATATTAATGAAAATATAAAAAATTTTGAGAAATGTATAATTACAGGAGATAAATACTATTTATCAAAATTTAATAAAGACTTTCTAATAAAAAACGGAATTTCTCATCTATTTGTTATATCAGGACTACATATTTCTATTGTTTTTCTATTTTTTCTGTATTTAACAAGATTTATTTTAGTAAAATTTAACAACTATTACATTCCTTTTATTGTAAGTCTATTATTTACTTTTTGTTATGTAATTTTTACAGGTGCAAACTATCCTGCAGTTCGCGCTTTTTTTATTGTGGCTATTTTAGTTTTACTGTTATTTATAAAACGATATAGAGACCCTTTAAATATTCTTTTTTTAATATTTTTTGGAATTATTCTTATAAAACCTTACAGTTATTTAAGTATTTCCATACAATATTCATTCTTAGTAGTGCTTTTTTTGATTTTATTTTTTAAAAACTTTACAATAAATAAATTCTTATCAATTCCAGCTGGAACATTTATATGCTTTTTAACAGGAATTCCTCTAACAACTTATTACTTTAATGCAGTTTATCCAAAAGCCCTTTTAGTTAACATTATCGCTGTTCCATTTTTTTCTATTTTTATAATTCCTTTTACTGCTATATTTACTTTTATCCCTTTAAAATTTTTAATAAAAATAATCTCTTTTAATTTCAAAATTATCTTATTTATAATTTCACACATACCAGAA
>JALVYZ010000361.1:948-7134 GCA_027037705.1 bacterium
CCAGATATCAAACCATTATATCTTTTTAAATTAAGTGGATTTGAATTATTTTTCTGGTATTTAGCTTTTGCAATGATTATTAACACAATAAAATATTTTAATATAAAAAAAGCTACAATTACACTATTTTTAATCGCATTTTGCTTTTTTCTTTATCAAAAAATCCATAACTTTAATGAAAAGATTGCAATAATAAATCTTAGAAAAACGCATGCAATAGTAATTAACCATAACAATAAAAATATTTTAATTAATGGTGGAAAAAAGCAGATTATTTTAAATTTTTTACTTTTTAAAAATATTACATCTCTTGATTGGCTTATTTTAACTAATTACAACAAGATTTTCCTTGAAAGCACTCAATTTTTAATTTCAAATTTTAAAATAAAAAATTTTTACTATCCTAAAAAATTTGATTTATCCCCTCCTGAATTTGTAAAATCAATATTAAAAGAGAATAGAAAATACTTAAAAAACAGATATTTTGAGAAAAAGTTAACTAACTAACTTTTACCTTGCAAATCATTTTAATTTATATTATTGGCATAAATACTTTATTAAGTATACATGCTCTCAGGAGGTTATTAATGACTGCAAATCAAGGGAAATCAACAGTTCTCGTCTATGGGACAAACATGTCTGGTTATAGAACAATCTATGCTCTTGGAAAGTTAGGTTATAAAACAATTCTTTTAAATAGAGGAAAATATGTAGATGAAGTAAAAAATCAGGTTTTAAGTCAATTACCTCTTGATTTATGCTGGGCATGTGCATTTGGTCCGCAGAGAATGTTTGTTGGACTTGGTGCTTTAAATGTTTTTTACAGTGCTGATATTCTTGAAATAAAGGGAACTCCTGGTAACTACAAAGTTAAAATTAAAAAGAAAGACCCTTATGTTAATAATTTTATATGCACAGAATGTAATAAATGTGTTGAAGTATGTCCTGAAGGTGCAATTGAGGTTATGCCAAAAGTTTTCTGGGAGAACATCTATTTAATTAATGAAGAAAAATGCACAAAATGTGGAAAATGTGAAGAAATTTGCCCAACTGGAGCGTTAAAACTTGACAAAAAAGAGGAAGAACTTGAAGTTGAAGTAGCTGGTATTGTTTTATCTCCAGAGTATGTGGATGTTGATAAAGGAGATTTAGAAAAATTTGGCTATAAAGTTTTTAAAAATGTGTTAAAAAATTCAGATATTGTTAGAGGCAATATTCCTACAAGTTTTGTTCTAAATTCTCTAAAAAGAAGGTCTGATGGGAAATTGCCTCAGAAAATTGCAATTATTGTTACTCCTCAATACAACAATATTGAATATGAGGATTTCAATACAACAAATATAGCAGTATATAGAGCAGTTAGAATAAAAGAGCTTCACCCCTCAGCAGATGTTACAATTTTTATGAGAAATTACAGAGGATTTGGAAAAGGTGCATATAAAATTTATGAAAGAGCAAAGGAAATTGGTGTTAAAATTATTAAAGCTGATGATGTTTATTTAAATGAGCTTGAAAACAATGACCTTGAAATAACTTATAAACTTGCAGGTAAACAAAATAAAGAAAATTACGAATTTGTAATTCTTGTGACAGGTCAAAAAGCTCCAATAGAAGAGGTTAAAAAATTTGAAAAACTATGCAAAATCAAAGGAGATAATCATGGTTTCTGTTACATAGAACCTTTTACAAACAATAAAACAAACATTCCGGGAATTTATGCAGGAGGCGAATTTACAGGACCAAGGGGAAACCCTGAAACTGTATGGGAAGGATATGATATTGCGCAGGATATTTTAGACTTTCTTGGCAAACCAGTTGTATCTCCCCCACAACCTCCTCCATTTAGAGATGTTTCCAAAGAAGAGGTAAAAATTGGAGTATTTTTATGTTCATGCTTTGGAAAATTCAATGATAAAATAGATATTGAAAGATTAAAAGATGAAGCATCTAAAATACCTTATGTAACCCATGTTGAAATATTAAATGGTGCATGCACACCTCAAACAATACAGGAAAATGCTAAAAAAATTAGAGAGTCCGGTGTTAATAGAGTTATTTTAGCTGTTTGTACTCCATTACAGAAGTTAATGAAATTCAGAAAAACTGTGATGATGGGAGGACTTAATCCATTACTTGCTGAATTTTTAAGGTTAAGAGAGGATGTTGTTAATGTTCATGAGGATAAAGAGAAAAAACTTGAAAAAGCTTTATCTTTGATTAGAGCTGCTGCTCTAAAATTAAAATATGCTCTTCCATTTCCAGGAGCAAGTGATAAATTTCATGGTAAAGCATTTGTAATTGGTGGTGGTGTTGCGGGAATGGAAGCAGCTATTAGACTTGCAAAAAGAGGAGTTCAGGTAACATTAATTGAAAAATCTGACTCTCTTGGTGGAATAGCATACAGACTTGACTCAGACATAGAAGGAAGAGATTTAAAAAAATTTATTGAATCGCAAATTAAAGAAATAAAAAGAAATGAAAATATAAAAGTTTATTTAAATTCTGAAGTTGACTCAATAAAAGGATATGCTGGAAATTTTAAAATTATATTTTCAGAAAACAAAAAAATAACCCATATTGAAGATGCTGGAGTAATTTTCATTGCAACTGGAGCTAAAATAAGAGAGGTATCATCTTATTTTTATGGCAAAAATCCAAATATTTACACTCAACTTGATATGGAAAAAGCAATTAATGAAGGTAAATTCAGTGCAAAATCAGTTGTAATGATTCAATGTGTTGGATCAAGAAACAAAGCTTATCCTTATTGCTCAAGAATTTGCTGTTCTCAGGCATTAAAAAATGCATTGAGATTAAGAGAAAAAGGGGTTGAAGTTACAATTTTATACAGAGATTTAAAGCTCTATGGATTTAAAGAAGATTACTACAAAGAAGCTGTAAATAAGGGAGTTAATTTTATTAGATTTTACGATGATAATTATCCAAAAGCAGGACAAACTGAGAATGGTTTTAAAATTACTGTAAAAGAGTATGGAACAGATGAGGAAAAAGCAATAAATTGTGATGCTTTAGTTTTAAGTGTTGGTATAAGACCTGATATTGAAACAAATAAAAAATTGTCACAAATGACAGGAATAAAATTATTTGAAAATGGATTTTTTGCAATTTCTCCAGGTCCTTTTGAAGAAGCAGCTAAAAAATTGATGAAACCATTTGAATTGCAGACAAATGGAGTATTCCCAATAGGAATGGCTTTATCTCCAAGAACAGTAGATGAAAGTTTATTAACTGCAAGACAGGCTGTTGGTCAATCTCTAATATTTCTTAAAAAACAGAGATTACCAGCACCAAATGGAGTATTTGTATCAGAAGTTGATGAATCAAAATGTGTTGGGTGTGGATACTGTGTTGAAGTATGCCCATACAATGCAAGAAGCATAGATGAAGTTAAGAAAAAAGCAGTTGTTCATCCATTTTTATGTGATAGCTGCGGTGCATGCGTTGTTGCATGTCCAAGTGGAGCAGCTTTTATAAGAGATTTACAGGATAAACAGGTAATTGCATCAATTGATGCGTTGTTGGGATAGGAGGTAAACATGACCTGGGAGCCAAAGATTGTTTATATAATGTGTTCATGGTGTGGGTCTGGAGGTGCAGAAAGTGCATCAGCTTATGGTTTAAAATATCCTGAAAATATAAAACCATTTAGAGTATGGTGCACAGGAGGTCTTGATCCAGCGTACATTTTAAGAGCATTTTTAGAAGGTGCTGACGGAATATTGATAAGTGGATGTCATCCAGGAGACTGTCATTATGATACTGGAAATTATTTTGCAAGAAGAAGACTTGCAGCACTTAAAACAATTTTAAAAACTTTTGGATTTGATGAAGATAGAGTCTGGCTAAGATGGGTTGGCCATTCTGAAGGAAAAAGACTTGTGGACACAGCAATAGAATTTAATGAACATATAAAAAAATTAGGACCGAATAAGATTTAGTCGGGAGTGCGGAGTCTGGAGTGTGGAGTAAAAAAATTTAAAAACTCACGACTCCTGACACCAGACCCCAGACTGCATTTTGGAGGCAAAAATGAAATATTACAAAGTTGAAAATGTCAAGGATTTTCTTAAAAATCTTATGGATGAGAAAATTGTTGAAGCTCTTATTCTACCATTAAAGTCCTATACAGAAGAAGCATACAACCCTTTTTTAATAAAAGATAAAAGTTTAATTGATAAATCTGAACCTTTTACTTTTTGCAAAGGGATAAACACAGCAAGAGAAGTTTCAAAGTTAACATTTAAAGGTGCTTTACCATTTAAAACTGGAATTGTGTTAAAACCATGTGAGCTTAGAGCATTTAGAGAACTTATAAAATTAAATCAGATAAATCCTGAAAATTTAGTTACAATCTGCTGTGATTGTAATGGATTTGAAGATAGAGAAATCTGTGAAATGTGTGTTGATTTTGTGCCTGATTATGCTGATGTTAAAATATTGAGTTTAGGACTGGAGGGATACTATATTGAAACTGATTTAGAGCTTCAATTGGAGGAAAACAGTGGAAATTTAGAAAATATAGAAAAGGAAATATTAAAAATTTTAGATGAAAAAAGAAAAAATAGGGATAAAAAATTATCAGAAATTAAAAGCAATTTAAAAGATCTTTTAAAAAATTGCATATCGTGCCACAATTGCATGAGAGTTTGTCCAATATGTTTCTGTCAGGAATGTTTTTTTGATTCTCCTGCCTTAAAAAATGATTCAGTTACATACTTAATGAGAGCTTCAAGAAAAAATGGGCTTGATTTTCCAGAAAACAAACTTTTATTTCATCTTGGAAGAATGAACCACATGAGTGTAAGCTGTGTAAACTGTGGTGTATGCGAGGAGGTGTGTCCTGCACAAATCCCTGTATCTCAAATTTTTGTAGCAGCAGGAGATGAGCTTAAAAAATTATTTAATTATCAACCAGGAAAATCACTTGAAGATAAAATACCATTTACATGCTATCAACATGATGAATTACATGATTTTGAGAAAGAATACAAATAGTGCGGAGTACGGAGTCTGGAGTGTGGAGTAAAAAAATTTAAAAACTCCCGACTCCCGACACCAGACTCCAGACTGTTTTTTGGAGGCAAAAATGAAAGAAAAAGTGGTTGAGATTTTGAAAAAGGCTTTTGAAAAATCTGAAATTGATGGTGCTGTTGTTATGAGTAAAAGAGAAGATGGATACAATTATGTTCTGTATTCAAATTTTGAAGATATAGGTGAAATATCTCCTTTTCATCCTGTGATGAAATTAAATGGAGCTAAAGTTATCTCACTTGTGACAAAGGATAATGATTTAGGAAAGAAATTTTTATTTATTTTAAAACCATGCGAGGTTAGAGCTGCAATTGAATTGAAAAAACTCAACCAGATTGACTTTAATAATACAATTTTAGTTTCCTTCACCTGTCCTGGAGTTTTTGAATTTAAAGAAGGGAATAACTTTGAAGATATTGATAAATTATTAGATGATTTTAAAAATGGAAATTTATCTGAAAATTTAAGGGAAACTTGTAAATCATGTGAATATTTTAAAGGTGAAGGTTCAGACATTTTAATTGATATTTTTAATGAAGAAGTAATATCTTTAACAGCTAAAGGAGAAGAATTTTTAAAAAATATTGATTTAAATTTTTCAACTGAGATAAAAGATAATGAAAATTTAAATAAAATAAAGGACTTAAGAGCAAAGAATGCATCAGATTTATACAAAAGTTTTAAAAAAGACTTTAAAGATGAAAATAAATTAATTGAATTTTTTGATAAATGTATAAAATGCAATAATTGTAGAGAAGCATGTCCTATTTGCTACTGCAGACAATGTTATTTTGAATCAGAAACATTCAAATATTATCCAGATTCAATCAAGAGAAAATTTCAAATAAAATCAGCTTTAAGACTTCCAACTGATAAAACTTTATTTCACCTTGGACGGGTATCTCATATGGCAACCTCATGTGTTGCATGTGGAATGTGTGAAGATGTATGTCCAATGGATATCAAAGTCTCACAATTTTTCAAATATATGGGTAAAAATATTCAGGAAACATTTAACTATGTTCCAGGTATAAACAGAGAAGAACCATTACCATTGTTAACTTTTAAAGAGGATGAATTTAGGGAAGTGGAGGACTGATTGAGTCAGGAGTCGGGAGTGCGGAGTCAGGAGTC
>JALVYZ010000362.1 GCA_027037705.1 bacterium
CATTTATACTCATTTTATATACCTCCTAATCTATTTTTATTTTTTGTTGTTCGTTATTCGTGGTTCGTAATTCGAGTATTCGATTTTTCACCTTCTACCTTCCACCTTTATCTTTAATATTAATATTGATGATAGTGTAAGTTTAAAATTATTCATTAATACTAACGACACCTCACCCCAGACTCCTGACTATTACAAACTCCCATAACTATGCAATCCTGATAGTAATAAATTTACTCCTAAATAAGTAAATAACACAGAAATAAATCCAATAGCAGATAATATTGCACTTTTTTTACCTCTCCATCCATGGGTAAATCTCGCATGAAGGTATGCTGCATAAACAAACCAGGTTATTAAACTCCATGTTTCTTTTGGATCCCAGCTCCAGTAAGAACCCCAGGCATAATTAGCCCATGCTGCGCCTGTTATAATTCCAAGAGAAAGCAATGGAAAACCAATTGCAATGCTTTTATATATTAGATTATCAAGAACAGATAATGAGGGAACAAATTTAAATTTTTCTGGATATTTCATTTTTAATAAATACAAAATACTCACTCCGCATGAAACAGCAAATGCTGCATAAGATAAAAAACATGTAACAACATGAGCTGTCAGCCAGTTAGATTGTAATGCTGGAACAAGAGGCTCAATACGAGTTGGAGTATATAGTTGCGCAAAAGCAAGAGTCAACACTGGGAAAATCATTACGAAAACACCAGCAACCCTAAATTTATATTTTAATTCAACAAAGATATAAATTCCAACAGTGCAGATAGTAAAAAAGACTAAAGATTCATATAAATTTGAAAGTGGGATATGCCCAATTCCCATTTTATATGATTCTGACCATCTCATAAAAAAAGCAATTACTTCTAATATAAAACCAACTACAGCAAGGAAAAAACCTGCTTTTCCTGTAAATCTATCTCTCATAAAGAAATAGACAAGATAAAACACAAAACTGAAAAAATATAGAAATGTCACAATACTAAAAAGATGTCCACTATTCATAGATTCACCTCAAATAAAAGATTTATTTTAAGAAAAGATTTTTTTAAATTCTTCTAATTTGTTGTAATACTCTTTTTCAAAACCAATTCTGTTCTTTCTACAACTACCAGCAAAAGTTATATTAACCTTATTTTTATCTTCTTTTATTCTAATCCAATATTTTTTATTAATCAAGAAAAATGTTATAAAAAAACCAATAGTCATTATAAAACAACCTAACCATACAAGATTAACTCCTGGATCTTTTGTTACCTGAAGTCCTGTATAATATTTAAAATTTGCGTTCCCAAGCTGAAAATAATATTTTCCATCTCTATGTTTTAAATCAAAGTCTGGAAAGTTTTTAAAAATTATGAAAGGTTTTGTATTGAAATGAGTATGCATGTTATTTTTCACAATTGCAATTTGAGCTGCAGGACCAAAACCCTGAAAATTATCTGAATAATTTAAAACAACAAATTTTGTTGAATTATCTAAAGGAATTGGCATTTTTAAAGGTATAAATTTATCAAAAAGTAATTTTTTTGAAATTCTATTATAAACTTTTATTTCTACTTCCTGCCCAACTGTGCCATAAGAAGCTTGATAAAATGTAATTCCTTTATATCTTAATGGATGATTAACCTTTATTTCTTTTTGAAATTTTTTATCTCCATCAATTATCTCAACAAGGCTTTTATACTCCTTTGGTGTACCATCTGGATAAAATTTTATATCAAAATCAATGCATTTTATTTTAAAATCAAGGGGGTAAACTTTCATACTTCTTAACATTATTTTGTCAACTGTATCTCCCTCCATTATATTAACCATTCCTTTAAATCCCCATATTCCACCAATAATTGCTCCGATTCCAATAATTATTAAGCTTAGGTGAACAATGTAATAACCAAAATTTGAATACCTAAATTTATTTAAAAAATAATGAATTTCTCCATTAACTTCGTTTTTAATAAATTTATCTGAACCTAATTTTTCTTTTATAAATTTTTCTACTTTTTCTAATTCAAATTTTTTTTTTGGAATAGAGAAACTATTTTTTAATATGATTGTTTTTTCTACTTGAGGGGTTAAAATGATATTTTTATCATAAACTCGTTTAATTGTTACTTTATAATGTTTTAATGAACAAAAAATAAGATTAATAATTAGTAGTGCCAGTAAAGTTAAAAACCACCAAGAATGATACATATCAAAAAAATTTAAAGCATTGAATATTTTAAACACAAATGGGCTGAAATGCTGAGCATATTGGGATTTATTTAATCCTTGAGGAATGATTGTCCCAATAATTGATGTTAAAGCTAAAACTATAAGTAAAAAAAGAGTTAATTTTAATGATGCAAAAAAGTTAACAATTTTTTTCATTTTTAAAATCCAAAAAAGGTGGACAAATATTAATTTGTCCACCTTTATTCTTCAATTAATTAACCTTTATGACATTTTTTACATGAAGTTGGTCCAGTTTTTTTGCCTTCTTTTTTCATTTTCTTGTGGCAACCTTTACATCTTTTGTGATATACCTTTTTAGCTTTAGGAGCTTTTCCTGTTTTTTTAGCTTTATGACATTCTGAACATTTTTGTGGAGTTCCTTCTCCTTTCCATTTGTGATGGCATTCTTTACAACCAAATTTTTCAGCATGTGCTTTGTGATTAAATGTTACAGGTGGTTTTTTCTTCTGAATTTCTTTAATTGTAACTTTTTCAGGAGCTTTTGGCATTTCTCCAGCTGTTAATGCAAAACTAACAGCAAAAAGAAAAACTCCTGCTAAAATTGCCATTACCAATCTCTTCATTTATGTTCACCTCCTTTAAAAAATTTATGAAGAATTTAACAAGCACGCATTAAATATACAATATTTTTTTATCTGTCAATAAAATTCTTAGTAAACATTTTTAACATATAAGTGACTAAAATTATATAAAAATAATCTCCTTGACCTAATAAAAAAGATTTTATAAAAAATTTTAATCAAATAAAAATTTAAAAGGAGAATTATTATGAAAAAAGGTCTTATTATTGTTCATACTGGAAATGGAAAAGGTAAAACAACAGCTGCATTAGGGTTAGCTTTTAGAGCTCTTGGAAATGGTTTTAAAGTATGTATGATTCAATTTATTAAAGGAACATGGAAATATGGTGAATTAGAAGCTGCAAAAAAATTTGAAAATTTTGAAATTTTACCAATGGGAAAAGGATTTGTAAATTTAGGTGCAGATAAACCTAATCCTGAAGATGTAAAAGCTGCAAATGAAGCCTTTGAAAAAGCAAAAGAAGCTATATTATCCAACAATTACGATATGGTAATACTTGATGAAATAAATTACGCAATTTCATATAAATTAATTAAAGTAGATGATGTGGTAAATTTATTACAAAATAAACCTGATAAAGTCCATATAGTTTTAACAGGTAGAAATGCTCATGAAAAAGTAATTGACATTGCTGACCTTGTGACAGAGATGAAAGAAATAAAACATCCTTATCAAAAAGGAATTAAAGCCCAAAAAGGAATTGAATTTTAGCAATTTGAGTTGACAAAATAAGGTTTAGTTTTTATAATTATAATAGACTTCAAAAAAAGGAGGGGAAAAATGAAAAGGAAAAATTTTATTTTAGCAGGAATTTTGTTAGCATTTTTATTATTAGCAAATTTATTAAATGCGTACAATTCTAAATTTGCTACAAACATTACTCCACTTCAAGCTTATGATATGCTTTTGCACAAGCCAAATACATATCTCATTGATGTTCGTTCAAGGTATGAATATCAGCTAATTGGTCATCCAATGTGGGTTAAGAATGGAAAAGTTTTTATGGCTTACAACATCCCCTTTATGTTTCTCACAAAAGAATTTGCAGCAAAAGGGCAAAAATATGGAAATGGTAAAATTGCAAAAGTAACAAGATATCAATTTGTTCCTAATCCTGATTTTATTAAATGGTTAAAGAAAAAATTTAAACCAAGTGATAATTTAATTTTTATGTGTAGAAGCACAAAAAGATCTCATAAAGCGGCAGATTTGGCTTATAAAGCTGGTTTTAAAAACAGCTACAATTTACTTGGTGGGTTTGAAGGTTATAGATTTGCAGGAAAATATAAATATGAAAAGGAATTAGCTAAAAAATATAGTTTCTATTATGGTAAACCAGCAAGATTTAATGGCTGGAAATGGTATGGTTTGCCTTGGACTTATAAAATTGATCCTAAATATGTATATCCAGCTGACTTGAAAAAATAATTATTGAAATTAACTTAAAGTTAAGGTAAATAAAAATGTATCAAAAAAAGGAGGTAATCTTATGAAAGTAAAAAGAATTATGGGAATTGTAATTGCATCAATGTTAATTGCTACATTCTGCTTTGCTGCTAATATTGCTGATCTTGTAAAAAAAGGAGACAAAGCATGTAAGATTGGAAATTATATGGCTGCTAAAAAATTTTATAAACAAGCAATTCAAATGGATCCTAAAAATGAAGATTTATGGAAAAAATATGATAAAGCTTTAAAAATGCTTTATGGTGGCGGAGAAGAAGAAGGAGAAGGTGGCTGTTAGTGTAATTAATTTAAAATTACCCAAAAAATATAAAGGTGCTCTATAAGAGCACCTTTTTTTAATATATAAATATGATAAAAAAAATAAGATTACTTTCAGATATATTTTCTTATCCAGATGAAAATTTAATAAAAACTTTAGGTTTAAATTGTGATTTAAACGAAACAGAAGCTGAATATATTAGACTATTTATTAATAATTTTGATAAGGAAAGATGTTCTCCATATGCATTAGATTATTTTAAAAATGTTAATCCTTCAGATTTTTTTATTAATCTTAAAAATTTATATAAAAGTGCTGGAGTTGAAATTTCAGATGATTATCAAGAACGAGAAGATCATTTGGTTACATTACTTGAATTTCTTGAATTTTTAATAAAAATTAAGACTCCTGAAAAATATATAAAAAAATTTATTAATAACTATCTTTTCTGGGTTATTGAGTTTGCTAATAAAATTGAACAATCAACTAACAATGAATTATATCTTTATGGAGCTAAACTTTTAAAAGAGACATTTAATGAATACATTAAGAATTATTGACGCAAATATAAATAGAGTTTGCGAAGGGATTAGAGTAATAGAAGATATTTTGCGTTTTTTATATGATAACGAAACTTTTTTTAAAAAATTAAAAACAATTAGGCATGAGATAAGAAAAAATACTGAATATCTGAATATTGAAGTCTCAAGAAAACCTCAACATGATGTGGGAAAAAAGTCTTTTTTACAAGAAGAAATTACAAGAAAAAATTTTGAAGATATATTTAAAGCTAATATTAAAAGAGTTGAGGAAGGATTAAGAGTTCTTGAAGAAATTTTTAAGATTGAAAATAAAGATTTAAGCGAATTTTTTAAAAGTAAAAGATTTGAAATTTATAATATTGAAAAAAAAATTTATTCAAAAAAATTTAAATTTCAAAATTTATTGAAAAATCAACCTATTTTATACGGAATTGTGGATACACAATTTTCAAAATTTGATCATATTACAATTACAGAAAATTTAATTAAAGGTGGAATTAAGATTATTCAACTAAGAGAGAAAATTTTAAAAGAAGAAGATAGAAAATTTTTACGCATTGCTAAAGAGATGAGAAAAATTTGCAATGATAATGATGCTATTTTTATAATTAATGATAGAGTAGATATTGCAATTTTATCAGATGCAGATGGCATTCATCTTGGACAAAATGATATTAAAATTAATGATGCAAGAAAAATTTTTGGTTTTGATAGAATTTATGGACTTTCAACACATAATTATAAACAAGTTGAAGAGGCTAAAAAGATAAAACCAGACTATATTGGATATGGTCCAATATTTCAAACAAAAAGTAAAGAAAATCCTGATCCAACAGTTGGAATAGAATCTTTAAAGAAATTAAAAGATAAATTTAAAAATATTCCTCCTGTTGTCGCAATTGGTGGGATTAATTTGACAAATATTAAAGAGGTAATCAGTTGCAAACCAGAGATGATTTGTGTTATGAGTGGAATAATAGGCACTGAAAATATTGAAACAACAGTAAAAAAATATATGGAGATAATAAATGACTCAGTTAGATGCTGCTAAGAATCAAATTATTACAAATGAAATGAAGTATGTTGCAAAAAGCGAAAATTTACATGAAGATTTCATTGTAAATAAAATTAAAGAAGGAAAAATCGTTATTCCTGCAAATATAAATCATAAAAATTTAAACCCTGTTGGCATAGGAGAAGGTTTAACAACAAAGGTAAATGTAAATCTTGGTTCATCAAAAGATAAAGAGGATTTTGAATTCGAACTTAAAAAACTTGAAGTGGCAATAAAATATGGTGCTGATGCTGTAATGGATTTAAGTACTGGAGAAAATCTTGGAGAATTAAGAAAACTTATTATTGAAAAAAGCCCTATTCCTGTAGGAACTGTCCCAATATATGAAGCAGCGATTTTAGCTGCAAGAAAATATGGTTTTTTAGGAAAAATGACAAAAGAGATGTTATTTGAAACAATTGAAAAACATTGTGAAGATGGTGTCGATTTTATAACTGTTCACTGTGGAGTAACTCAAAAATCTATTGAAAAAATAAAAAAAGAGGGAAGACTTCTTAATGTTGTAAGTAGAGGCGGTTCATTTTTAGTCGAATGGATGATTTTTAATGAAAAAGAAAATCCATTATATGAATATTATGATGAACTTTTAAAAATTGCTAAAAAATATGATGTCACATTAAGTCTTGGAGATGGATTAAGACCAGGATGTTTAAAAGATGCAACAGATAGAGGACAAATTTATGAATTGATCACCCTTGGAGAGCTTACTCAAATAGCATGGAAAAATGATGTTCAGGTTATGATTGAGGGGCCAGGTCATGTTCCAATTGATGAAATTGAGATGAATATAAAACTTGAAAAATCTTTATGCCATGGAGCACCATTTTATGTTTTGGGTCCTGTAGTTACAGATATTGCTCCTGGATATGATCATATAACAGCTGCAATAGGTGGCGCCATAGCAGCATGGCATGGAGCTGATTTTCTTTGCTATGTTACACCTGC
>JALVYZ010000363.1 GCA_027037705.1 bacterium
TTTGTAATCTCTGTTAATCTTTTAATTTCTCCTTTTCTATTTGTTCCAAATTCTAAAATTAAATAGGAGTCCTTTTTACCTTTATTTAAAATAGTTTGAGGTACTCCTATTAAGTTATTAAAGCTTTTTTCTGGTGCAGGAAAGTTAGTTAAATATGCTAAAATTTCTTTTACAGTGGTTTTACCTGAAGTTCCTGTAATTGAAATTGGTTTTATTCTATTTTTTTGGACAAAATCTTTTGCAATATCTCCAAAAGCCTTTAATGTATCTTTAACTTTAATTAAATTTTTTAAATTTTCATTAATAGTTTCTTCAGTTAAAGATGAAATAGCACCTTTATCATAAGCTATTTTTATAAAATTATGGCCATCAAACTTTTCACCTTTTAATGGTATAAATAAGCTATCTTTTACATCTTTTCTTGTATCTGTTGAAATCTTTTTAATATTTAAATCTTCAAAATTTCCTAATATTTTACCATCAACTATTTTAACTATTTCACTTATTTTATACATAATCTTCCTTTTTATATATGTCTTTTATAACTTCTCTATCATCAAAATGAATTTTTTCTGTGCCAATTATTTGATAATTTTCATGCCCTTTTCCTGCTACAAGTAAAATATCACCATTTTTACATGCTCTCATTCCAATCATTATAGCATCTCTTCTATCTGGTATTATTCTGTATTGAGTATCCAAAATTAAATTTTCCTGTATTGCTTTTTCTATTCCTTTTAAAATATCTTCAATAATCATAAATGGATCTTCTGTTCTTGGATTATCAGATGTTACAACAACAAAATCACTATACTTTGCAGCAATGTATCCCATAATAGGTCTTTTTGTTTTATCTCTATCCCCTCCACATCCAAAAACTGTGATGATTCTTCTCTTTCCTTTAATTTTATTCAAAGTTTTTAATACATTCTCAAGAGCATCAGGAGTATGAGCATAATCAACAAAATAATTTTTTTTGTCTAAAACCTTTTCAAGCCTACCTGGGACAACAATATTCTGGTTTAATGTCTTTTCAATCTTTTTTAAATTTATATTGTAACCAAAAGCTACAGAAATGGCAGCTAAGATATTATAAAGATTAAATTCTCCAATTAAGTTTGAATTTATTTTGATTTTACCATTGGTCGTAATAATATCTGCAGTTATACCATTTAATGAAATATCAAACTTTTCAGGAAAGATATCAGCTTTATTTTCAATTCCATATGTAATTACATTTATTTTATCTGAAATTTCATCAAATAATCTTTTACCATATTCATCATCAATATTCACAACGGCAAATTTCTTTTTTTTATTGCTATTAAATAAAATTTCTGTAAAAAATTTCTTTTTAGCATTAAAGTAACTTTCCATACTTTTATGAAAATCAAGGTGTTCATGAGACAAATTAGTATATATTCCACAGTTAAAATGTGCATATTTTACTCGGTTTAATTCAATTCCGTGAGAAGATACTTCCATTATTACATTCTCAATATTTTCATTTACACATTTTGATAAAAATTCATTAAATTCAAGTGATAATGGTGTTGTATTTTCAGATTTGAAAATTTTATCTTTTATTCTGTAATTTACAGTACCAATTACTGCACAATCTTCAAATATTTTTTCCAATATATATGTAACAGTTGTTTTACCATTTGTACCAGTTACTCCAATTAAATTTAAATGTTCACTTGGATTATTAAAAAATTTTGTACTTGCAAAAGCTAAAGCATCTTTAGTATCTAAAACTTTAATAATAGCTTCTGGTTTTGATTTAACTTCTTTTTCAACAACAACTGCTTTTGCCCCATTATTAATTGCATCTTCAACAAAAACATGACCATCTGTGTTTTCACCAATTATTGCAAAAAACATAGAGTTATTTTTACATTTTTTAGAATTATAACATAGGTGATTAATATCAATATCCTTTCCAATTAATTCATAATTGTAATCTTCAAAAATTTTTGTAATCTTCATTTTTATCTCAATTAAATTCTAAAACTGTTACATTTTTCCTTTTTTTAATTGCATTCTCTTTTAAAAATCCAGTTCCCAAAAATTCAAAATTTTTAACCTTTTTCTTATTCAATATTTCAAGAATCTCCTTTTTAGATAAACCATCCAATTTATATTTATCAGATTTTTTAATATTTTTATCTCTTTTAACTAATTGAATTCTTTTATTGCTTTTAAATCCAATAACTTCTTGAGCAACTATTTTGAATATTGGACAAACAACATCTGTTGCATAATATTTTTCTTTTGGTTTAGAAATTAACATTAACATTAAATATTCAGGCTTTTGTGCTGGGAAAAAACCAATAAATGATGAAATATATTGTCCTTTTAAATATCCTTTGTATGTGGTTGATGCAATTTGTGCAGTGCCAGTTTTTCCTCCTATTAATAATTTTGAATCATATGCAGGTTTTCCTGTACCTTTTTTAACAACTTTTACTAAAACATTTTTAATTTTATCACATGAATTTTTAGATAATACTTTTTTAATAACAGTCTTTTTAAATTCTTTTATAATTGTTCCGTCACTATCTTCTATTTTTTTAACTATTAATGGCTTTAATAATTCTCCATTATTAACTATTGCAGCGTATGCTCTAATTAATTGAATTGGAGTTACAGAAATTCCCTGGCCAAAACTCATTGTCAAATGTGAAACAGAAGAAAATCTTTTTATATTTTTGACTATACCTTTTCCTTCACCTGGCAGGTCAATTCCTGTTTTTTCTCCAAAATTGTAATCTTTGACTATATTATATATTGTATGAGGGCCAAGATGATTAGCAAGGCGAGCCATCCCTATATTTGAAGAATGGACTAAAATTCCTTCAATGTTTAACCATTTATAAATTCCATGGTCATGTAAATCCAATCTTTTTAATCTATAATATCCATAATTTCCTAAAAAAAAGGTTAAATCTAAATCTATTAATCTTTTATCTAATGCATCTGCCACTATTAATGGTTTGAATGTTGAACCTGGCTCATAATTAAAATTTATAGCTAAATTTTTTAAGTAGCTTTTTGGAAATTCCCAAGGTCTGTTTGGATCAAAATCTGGATATGAAGCCATTGCATAAATTTCACCATTATTAGGATTCATAATAATAATAACACCTTTATCTGCCTCAAACTCTTTTACCCATTCTCTTAAATTATCTTCAACAACACTCTGAATCTTTTTATCAATTGTTAAGTAAACATTTTTCCCATTATATTTTGAATACTCAGATGGATCAAATACTGAAATTATATTATTCTTCGCATCTTTTAAAATTTTTATTTTTTTATCTTTGCCAGTTAAGAACTGATTAAATTTATATTCAACTCCTTCAATTCCAACACCATCAATATTGCAAAATCCAAGGATATGAGATGCAAGTCTTTTATTTGGATATACTCTTTTAAATTCTTCTACAAAATGTACTCCTTTTAAGTTTAATTTTTTTAATTTTAAATATTCAGGATATGATATTTTTCTTTTTACCCAGATAAAATATCTTTCTTTTGATAATTTTTTCTTTAAAATTTTTGAATTTATATCCAAAATATTAGAAAGTGCTTTAATGACCTGCTTTTTCTGGTTGTTATCAATCTGAATTGTATTTACTGCTACTGAATATGATTTAATGCTAACAGCTAACTCTTCACCATTTTTATCATAAATAGAACCTCTCTGCCCCTTTATTTTTATAAATTTTACTGTTTGATTATGAAATTTTTGAGATAAAAACTTTTTATTAAATACTTGTAAGTACAAGCTTCTTCCAACTACAACAATAACAAAGCAACTTATTATGATAAAAATTAATCCAACTCTGAATTTTAACCCATTAAATTTTTTATTCATCAACTATTCTCACCTGTGAATTTTTTGCAAACCTTAAATGAAGTTTACTTTTAGCAATTTTAATAATATGTTCAGGTGAAGTAAGCATTTTTACTTGAGTTTCTAATTTTTCTTTTTCTTTTCTCAATTCTTTACTCATTTTTAATTCTTTATTAATTTTATATGTAACATCAAGATATAAAGTTGTTATCCAGATATTTGAAATAAAAAAGAAAAATCCTGTTATTAAAACAAATATTAAAAACCTTGCCATTCACAAACCCTCAATTTTGCACTTCTTGCTCTTGGATTTTGTTTTATCTCTTCGTAGCTTGGAGTAATTGGCTTTTTAGTCAAAATCTTCACTCCATCTCTTTTAAAAGCATATTTTACAATTCTATCTTCAAGAGAATGAAACGAAATTATTGCTAATCTTGCTCCAATATTTAGGAAACTCCAGATTTTTTCTAAAAACTTTTTTAACTCTTCTAATTCGTTATTAACTTCAATTCTTATTGCCTGAAAAAACTTTGTTGCAGGATTAATTCTTCCTCTTCTTTTAAAAAAAGAATTTATAATATCATTTAACTCTTTACATGTATCAATTTTTTTCTTCTGTCTTGCTCTAATAATTGCTTGTACTATCCTTTTTGGATACTTTACATCAGCATATTCTCTAAAAACTCTCTCTAACTCTTGTGGAGGATAATAATTAACAACTTCCCATGCAGATAATTCTTGAGTTCTATCCATTCTCATATCAAGTTTACTCTGGCTATTAAAAGAGAATCCTCTTTCATTAGAAATTAATTGCATTGAATTCACTCCAAGGTCCAGAAGTACTCCGTCAAATTTTATATTTAAAACTTTGTCAAAATCACCAAAACTTAATTGATAATATGAAACTCTTTCTTTAAAATTACTTAATTTCTCTTTAGCTATTTTTAATGTTTCTATATCTCTATCAATTCCAATTAACTTTACATTTGGAAAGTTCTTTAAAATTTCTTCTGAATGACCTCCAAATCCTAATGTAAAGTCACCAAATATTTTTTCCTTATCAGAAGTTAAATTATCAAAGAACTTAACAATTTCATTTAATAGAACTGGTTTATGTTGTATCACAATCCTAAATCTGATAAAGCTTCATTATCCTGAAGTATTTCCTGCCACTTTTCCTGTTCTTCATCCCATTTTTGTTTACTCCATATTTCAATTCTGGAACCAACTCCTGCAAACAATACTTCCTTTTCGATTTTTGCAAAATCTCTGTGATATTGCGGAATTAAAATTCGGCCTTGTTTATCAATTTGACATTCTACAGCTGAAGAAATGACAAATCTTTGAAATGCTTTAACTTCTTTTTTACTTTGGGGAAGCTTTGATACTTTCTCAATTACACTGCTCCATTCATCTGGAGGATATGCACATAAACATCCATCAAAATGATTTGTTAAATAAATAGAATTGTAACCTTCATCTGATAAAATTTGCCTGAAATTTGATGGGAGACTAACTCTTCCTTTATTATCAATGGAATTTACAAAATGTCCTGCAAACATTTATCACCTTTTTACCACTTTTTACCACCTCTTACCACTCATTACCAACAAAAATTTATGATGTCAAGTAAAAAATTAATTTTTTTTAAAAATTTATAACAATGTTATATAAATTTCTGACTCTCTCTTTCTTTTGATTCAATAAACTTTTTAAATAACTTCTGGATTTTTTAAAATCTTAATGTTATTATATTTTTATATGACAAAAAAGATATTTAGATATCAAGGATTGATTCTCTATGACCTTATTGGAGCATTGATTTTGCCTTTAATATTTTATTTTGTAGTTTTCAATTTTTTAATTTATTATATGAAATCAAATAATATAAAAGAAATTTCAGATTGGATAGTCTATTTTATCTTTTTTATAGGAATTATTCCAACTTTTTTTGTTTTAAAAAATTTTTTTAATGGTATTGTAATTGATTATCAGTCAAAATTAATTACTGCACCTAAATTACTATTTTTTCGCCAAAAAATTAAATTTGATGATATAGAAGGATACACCATAAAAGATAAAAAATATACTCGTATTAGAGGTTCTGGTACAGATCTTCCCAGAGCAAAATTCTATAAATATTTTCTAATATTTAAAATTAAATATTCAAAAGAGAAAAAAATTATTTTTAGGGATCAAAAAACAAGATTTATTTTTACAAAAATAATAGATTCTATTATTAAAGCCAGAGTTAGATAAATTATTTTCTTTTAAAATTTTTCAAAAATACAACTGCTCCAACTAAAAATGTAACAATGTTTAACTTTAAATGAGGATAGAAAAGTAGAACTCCTGTAATCCCCAATATAATTCTTTCAATCTTATTAAATTCTCTAATAGAATAACCAACAGAAGCTGAGTTTAAATACACAATTGCAGCAATTGTAAAGAATATCTTTGATACAATAATTAAAATTGCCTGAGTCAAATGATAATTCTCAATTATTGGAAGCACTAAAATTGCAGTTCCGTACATTGAACATATAAAAGATAATCCAATCAAATATTTTGGCAATGCCACAAGAGCAGCATAAACACCAGTTTTTATTGGATTTGTATTAAATACTGACGATACTGCATAAACAGACAATCCCACTGGCGGAGTAACTTCAGCTAATACAGCATAATAAAATAAAAACATGTGTGTTGCTAATAATGCAGCATGTTCAGGGATTCCAGCTTCAACAGCAAGTTTTTGAATTGCAGGAGCAGTCAAAGCAGATGTTAAAACATAAGTTGCAACAGGAGGAACTCCCATCCCCAAGATTAAACTAAAAATTGCTGTAAAAATTAACGCAAAGAATAGATGGCCTTTTGAAATATGAGATAAAAACAGCGAAAATTTTGCAGCAAGTCCAGTTGTAACCATAATTGTCATAACAATATTTGCAGCACACACTGCCACACCAATATGGATTAAACTTTTAAATCCATTAGCAAGTCCTTCAAATAAATTTTTAACTGGAGGTCTTAATTCTGGGAAAATATAAGCTAAAATTATAAATAAAAATATAGCTGCAACTACTGAAACATTAATTGCATATCCTCTATAAATTAACACAATTATTAAAACAATAGGCAAAAAAACATAACTGTTCTTTAAAGCATATTTTTTATTTACATTTTTCGCAACTTCAATAGGCTGTAGTTTTGCCTTTCTCACATAAAATTCATTGTATAGCCATATACCCAAAAG
>JALVYZ010000364.1 GCA_027037705.1 bacterium
TCAGATTTTATTTTTAGTGCTTCTTCCATACCTTCAGAACGATATTTTTTAGCCTGTCTCTGTCGTTCTGCTCTCATTCTGTTAAATACATATCTTTCATTCTCTGGTGGAAGATCAGCTCTTTTTATTCTAACATCAACAACTTCTATCCCATATTTTTTAGCAATTTCATTTGATTTTTTTGTAACTTCTTCCATTATTTCTGATCTTAAAGAAGAAACAATATCAATTAGTTTATGTTTTCCTAAAACAACTCTTAATTCTGAATAAATTATATCATCAAGTCTTGATTGAGCTCCTAAATAATCTTTTACTGTTTGATAAAATTTTAACGGATCAGTTATTCTCCATCTTGCAAAGTTGTCAATAACTAAATTTTTCTTATCACCAGTAATAATTTCTGCTGGTGCAGAATCATATTCCAGTAATCTTTTATCAAAAAGAATAGCATTTTGGATAAAAGGCAATTTGAATTTTAATCCTGGAGTGTAAATATCTTTTATAGGTTTTCCAAGTTGTAGCAAAATTGCATATTGAGTTTGGTCAACCTTGTATAGACTCTGAGATAAAGCAATAATTATTGCAACAATAATTAAAACATTTTTATTTAAGTTTAAGGTTTTCATATTTGCCATCTCCAAGATTTAATATTGGTAATAAATTTAAATTTTTATTAGGTAAAATAATTTTGTCTGATTTTTTAAGTATTTTTTCTAATGTTTCTAAGTAGAGTCTTTTTTTTGTTAAATCTTTTTCTAATTCATACTTTTTTAAAATTAATTCAAATCTTTTTGCATCCCCAATAGCTCTATTTATGACAGCCTGTTTATATCCAAGAGCTTGATTTACTATTTTTGCTGCTTCTCCTTTTGCTTTTGGAATAACATCATTCCTGTATGCTTGAGCTTCATTTATTAATCTTTCTCTATCCTCTTTTGCACTTGCCACATCTTTAAAAGCTTCAATTACTTCATCTGGAGGATGCACATCCTGTAACTGGACTGCAACAATTGTGACACCAAGTTTATATTTATCAAGAATTTTTTGTAAAAGTTCTTTACAGTCCATTTGAATTTTATCTTTACCAGTGGTTAACGCAGTATCAATATCATTTTTTCCAATAATTTCTCGCATTGCAGCTTCTGCTGATTTAAAAATTGTTATTTCTGGACTTCTTACATTAAATAGAAAGTCTATTGGATTTTTAATTTTGTATTGGACAATAAATTCTACTTTTATAATATTTTCATCTCCTGTTAACATCAATGATTCTTGAGGTATTGTTCTGTATCTTGGAGGATTTGTACCTGGAATAGTTCTAAATCCAATTTCAAGTCTCCATACTTTTGTTACCTGTGGTTTTATTACTTCCTCAATAGGATAGGGCATATGCCAATGAGGACCTGGATAGGTCATTCTCACATATTTCCCAAATCTTTTAACCACGCCTACTTCAGAAGGATCAACAATATAAATACCAGAAGCTAACCATGCTAAAATTAAAATTACAATTATTGCTGAAATATTTGGTAATTTAATTTTTCCTTTAAATTCATTAAAATTTATTGTAGGTTTTTTATGTTGAGGTTCATAATCATCATCGTACCAAGCCATAATTTCTCCTTTTTATGTTAAGGTGTTATTATTATTTTATTCCCATCCATGAGAGTAATTGAAATCTCTCCCTTTTACTGGAGATAAGCCTTTTTTAAAATTATTAATTAAGGCTTTTATATTGTTTTTATATTTCAAATATCCAGAAATATCAAATAAAAAATTTCTATATCCCATATTATATAGATCTTCTATATGGTAGGTAATAGAAAAAGGTTCTGTGTGGATAAGTTCAAAGTAATCTTTTTTATTTTTGAAAAAATAAATATCATTTTTTTTATAATCTTTTAAAGTTGTACTTTTAGATAAAGTATTTGGAATTCTTGATTTCATTAATTTAACATAAGAAAATAAAGGAATAATAGCATCTAATTTAAAGAAAAACTTTTCAAAATTTTTTTTATCATTTTCTATGTCAAGAACAATTTTAGAAAATCCTTTTTCTTTTAGAAATTCAAAAGATAAAGTATTTGTTACATGAAATTTTTCAGATGCAATT
>JALVYZ010000365.1 GCA_027037705.1 bacterium
TAAAAGAAAATATTAAACCTGTACTTCTTTATGCTGTAATTGGTGTTGTAATAGCGGTTATTGTTACAGGCTTTATTTTAAAACAGGGCTTTTCAATATTTGGAATTAATTCAACACTTCCATTAATAGCATGTATATTATTTGGAGCAGTAATTTCATCTACTGACCCTATTTCTGTTTTAGCAATTTTTAAAGAATTAGGTGCTCCAAAAAGATTATCCTTAATAGTTGAAGGAGAAAGTTTATTTAACGACGGAATTTCAGTTGTTGTTTATGGAATAATAATTGGAGTTGCAGTTAGTCATTCTGAATTCAATATGGTAGAAAGTATTAAAGAATTTATTGCAGTAGCATTTGGTGGAGCTCTAATTGGAACTATATTGGGTTTAACATTTTCCAAAATCACAGCATTAGTAGATGACCATTTAATTGAAATTACACTAACAACAATATTAACTTACCTATCATATTTGGCAGCAGAGCATTTTGAAGTTTCAGGAGTGATTTCTGTAATATGTGCAGGATTGATGGTAGGAAATTATGGGACTCAAATTGGTATGAGTGCAACAACAAGGGTTTCTGTAAAAGATTTCTGGGAATATATTGCTTTTATTATTAACTCAGTTGTTTTTTTCATAATTGGCTTAGAGGTAAGTATTGTAAATATATTCAAAAATTTCCATTACATTATATTAGCTATTTGTGCAGTGTTAATTGGAAGAATTATCTCTGTTGCAATTTTAACTCCATTTATAAATAAAATTGATAAAAAAATTTCATTAAAATGGTCCTCAATTATTGTATGGGGTGGAGTTAGAGGTGCTTTAGCAATGGCATTAGCATTAGCAATCCCAAAAGATTATGAATATAGACAAATTATATTAATTATGTGTTTTGGAGTGGTTGGTTTTTCTTTAATCGTTCAAGGTTTATCAATTAAAACTTTATTAAAGTGGTTAAAAGTTGGCGGAAGAGACAGAAGTCTTGATGAATATGAATATGAAAAAGCAAAATATATTGCTTATAATGACTATTTTAAAGAACTTCTTACAATGTATGAAAATGCTTTGATTTCAAAGCAGGTTTACGATTTACTTTTAGATTACATAAAAGACGATTTATCAAAATCTAAAGAGAAAATAGAAGAACTTGTTAAAAATGATAATGTTAAAAACTATGAGTTTAAAACATCATTAAAAAGATTACTACTAAAACAAAAAGATTCAATTAATGAAGCAATTAAAAATGGTATAATTTCTCCATTTACAGGTGAAAAAATTATAAATGAAATTAATAATAAATTGCTACAATTAGGGATATAATTTTTTTAGTACACTATCTGGATTCATCCATAAATTAAGTAAATTTGCGACTACACCCTCATTAAAAATTAAAGGGCCACCACCATCTCCAGAGACAGCCAATGATGAACAAAAATTATTTATTTGAGGCAAAGACTCATATTGATACCAATGTAAATACATTAATCCATGATTATCAGGATTAGTTTCGTCAATATAAACAAGGCACGAATATAGGGACTTTGGGCACGACTTTTTAACTTCAACACTCAAATATCCTCCTGCATTAGCTTCAGATGTTTTAAAAATATTAATCCATCCATCTTTAAAATCTTTTGGCCCCATCAACTCATAACAAATAGGAAGAACGTAAGGGTCAGGAGGTGGTATTCGAATTTCCATATAAACGGCTTTCATAGAAATCTCTTCACATATATTACTTGCCATAGTATATTTAATTTTATCTACTTTAAATTTTATCTGATCATTTTCTAAATATGGAGTTAAATAAACACTAAAAGGCCCATCATCATCTCCAAAAGGGCCTCCAATTCTAAGTTCAGGGATATAAAGGAAATTGGAAGTACTATCATACGAAGATACTATATAACCTTCTCCACCCAAAGGAACTTCTATTTTTGTATTAATTAAATCATCTAATACAATTTCTCCCTCAGGAGTAATTTTTATTTCTCCATACCAACATATCCCCTCAACATCTATACAAGGTAAAACAACTTTATTTTCTGAAGGGGTGTAATAACTATAGCCAAAAGTACATTCTTTTGCCATAGAATTTGTAA
>JALVYZ010000366.1 GCA_027037705.1 bacterium
AAAAAAGAGAAGACACTCATAGGATGGCTGAAGCCAATAGAGCTTTTGCTCATTATAGATGGTAGTTAAGGAGGATTAGAAGTTGCCAAGACAAGTCCCATTAGAGAAATGCAGAAATATAGGTATAATGGCTCATATTGATGCTGGAAAAACAACAACAACAGAGAGAATATTATATTATACAGGAATTACATATAAAATAGGTGAAGTCCATGAAGGAACAGCTACAATGGACTTCATGGAGCAAGAACAAGAAAGAGGAATTACAATTACCTCTGCAGCGACAACATGTTTTTGGAAGAATCATAGAATTAATATAATTGATACTCCTGGGCATGTTGACTTTACAATAGAAGTAGAAAGATCTTTAAGAGTTTTAGATGGTGCTGTAGCTGTATTTTGTGCAGTTGGTGGGGTTGAGCCTCAGTCTGAAACAGTATGGCGTCAAGCTGATAAGTATGGTGTCCCAAGAATAGCTTTTGTTAATAAAATGGATAGAGTGGGTGCTGATTTTGATAATGTTGTTCAGCAAATGATAGATAGATTAGGAGCAACACCTGTTCCATTACAGGTGCCTATTGGTAAAGAAGATCAGTTTAAAGGTGTAATTGATATTATAAAACAGAAAGCTTTATATTTTGATGAAGAAACAAGAGGTGCAAAAGTATTTGAAGAAGATATTCCTTCTGAATATATTGACGAAGTAAATGAAAAAAGAGAAGCTTTAATTGAAAAATTATCAGATTATGATGATGAATTTGCTGAAAAATATCTTGAAGGTGAAGAAATAACAGAAAAAGAGATAAAAGATTTAATAAGAAAATTAACAATTAATATGAAAATTGTTCCAGTACTATGTGGTTCAGCTTTTAAAAATAAAGGAGTGCAACCATTATTAGATGCTGTTATTGATTACTTGCCTTCACCAATTGATATCCCTCCTGTTAAGGGAATTGATCCAAATACTGGTGAAGAAATTATTAGAAAAACAAGTGATGATGAGCCATTTGCAGCATTGGCATTTAAAATTATGACAGATCCTTATGTTGGTCAATTAACATTTTTAAGAGTTTATTCTGGTCATACCCAAACTGGTACAACAGTTTTAAATACAAGAAAAGGTAAGTCTGAGAGAATTGGCCGTCTTCTTAAAATGCATGCTAATAAAAGAGAAGAAATAAAAGAAATATATGCTGGAGATATATGTGCAGCAGTTGGTTTGAAAAACACCTATACTGGTGATACTCTGTGTGATCCAAAAGCGCCAATTGTGTTAGAGTCAATGGAATTTCCAGCACCTGTTATTTCAATTGCAATAGAAGCAAAAACAAAAGAAGATCAAGAAAAACTTTCAATGGCTTTAAATAAACTTTCCTTAGAAGATCCATCATTTACTGTTAGAACAGATGAAGAAACTGGGCAAACAATTATTTCTGGTATGGGAGAATTACATTTAGAAATTATTGTAGATAGATTGAAAAGAGAATTTAAAGTTGATTGTAATGTAGGTAAACCTCAGGTAGCTTACAAAGAGACAATTACTAAATCAACAAAAGTAGAAGGAAAATATATAAGACAGTCAGGTGGTAGAGGACAATATGGACATGTATGGTTGCAATTAGAGCCAAATGAACCAGGTAAAGGATTTGAATTTATTGATAAAATAACAGGTGGAGTAATCCCAAAAGAGTATATTCCAGCGGTAGAAGCTGGTGTTAAAGAAGCAATGGATCGAGGTGTAGTCGCAGGTTATCCTGTTGTTGATGTTAAAGTTACATTGTTTGATGGTTCTTATCATGAGGTTGATTCTTCTGAAATGGCATTTAAAATTGCAGCTTCTCAGGCATTTCAAGAAGGTGCAAAAAAGAGTGGCCCAATATTACTTGAACCTATTATGAAAGTAGAAGTTACAACGCCAGAAGAGTATATGGGTGATGTTATTGGGGATTTAAATAGTAGAAGAGCTAAAATTCAAGGAATGGATATGAGAGGTAATGTTAGAATAATAAGAGCTGAAGTTCCATTGGCGACAATGTTCGGTTATTCAACTGATTTAAGAAGTATTACTCAAGGAAGAGCAACATTCACAATGCAGTTTTCACATTATGAACCATTACCTCAAAATGTAGCTGAAGAAATAATAAAAAATAAAGAATAAATATCTGGAGGTAGAGATGTCAAAGGAAAAATTTGAGAGGAAGAAGCCCCATGTAAACATAGGGACGATAGGTCACGTGGACCATGGTAAGACGACATTAACAGCGGCGATAACAAAGGTATTGCAGAATAAAGGGTTAGCAGAGTATAAATCATTTGATGAGATAGACAAGGCTCCAGAGGAGAGAGAAAGAGGGATAACGATAGCGACAGCGCATGTGGAGTATGAGACAGACAAGAGGCATTATGCGCATGTAGACTGTCCAGGTCACGCGGATTATGTAAAGAACATGATAACAGGAGCTGCCCAGATGGATGGAGCGATATTGGTGGTAAGTGCAGCAGATGGACCTATGCCACAGACGAGGGAGCATATATTATTAGCGAGACAGGTAGGAGTGCCCTATATAGTAGTATTTTTAAATAAGACAGACATGGTAGATGATCCGGAGTTATTGGAGTTAGTGGAGTTAGAGGTAAGGGAGTTATTGAGTAAATATGATTTTCCAGGAGATGATGTACCTGTAATAAAGGGTAGTGCGTTAAAGGCGTTAGAGTGTGGTTGTGGTAATCCAGAATGTGAGAATTGTAAATGTATATTTGAGTTAATGGATGCGGTAGATGAATATATACCGACCCCAGAGAGAGATATAGACAAGCCATTTTTGATGCCGATAGAGGATGTATTTAGTATAAGTGGAAGAGGGACGGTAGTAACAGGAAGAGTGGAAAGAGGAAGAGTGAGAGTAGGAGATGAGGTAGAGATAGTAGGGATAAGGCCGACGACTAAGACGGTAGTGACAGGAGTAGAGATGTTCAGGAAGATATTGGATGAGGGGGTAGCAGGAGATAACATAGGAGTATTGTTGAGAGGGATAAAGAGAGATGAGGTAGAGAGGGGACAGGTATTAGCGCAGCCAGGAAGTATAACGCCACATACGAAGTTTTTTGGAGAGGTGTATGTATTGACGAAGGAAGAAGGTGGAAGACATACGCCATTTTTTAGTGGGTATAGGCCACAGTTTTATTTTAGGACGACAGATGTGACAGGTACGATAAAGTTACCAGAGGGAGTAGAGATGGTGATGCCAGGAGATAATATACAGATGGAAGTGGAATTGATAACGCCGATAGCGATGGAGGAAGGTTTAAGATTTGCGATAAGAGAAGGTGGAAGGACAGTAGGAGCAGGTGTAGTTACTAAAATAATTGAATAAGAGGGATTTAAATGAGAGAGATTATAGCTCTGGCGTGTAGTGAATGCAAAAGAAAAAACTATACTACAACAAAAAATAAAAAAACTAAAAGAGAAAAATTAGAATTAAAAAAGTATTGTAAATTTTGTAATAAACATACATTACATAAAGAAACAAAAGTATAGCTACAGGCCAGTAGCTCTAATTGGTTAGAGCGTCGGACTCCAAATCCGGAGGGTAAGGGTTCGAGTCCCTTCTGGCCTGTGTTTTTTATTCTTAGGAGAAAATATATGGCTGCAAATAGCAAAACTAAAGCAAAAACAGACATCCCAGAGTTGAATATTTTCGAAAAAATAAAAAATTTTCCAGAATTTTATAAAGAAGCCAAAGAAGAACTAAAAAAAGTTGTATGGCCCGAAAAAAAGGTTGTTATCAACGCCACCTGGGTTGTTATTTTAATAGTTATTATAGTATCTTCTGTTTTGGGAATAGTTGATTTAATTTATACAAATATAATAAAAGCAATTTTCGGGTAAAATAATGGCAAAAAAATGGTATGTTGTCCATACACAAACAGGATATGAAGAGAAAGCTAAACAAGCTCTTCTTGATAAAATAAAAAGTGAAAAAATGGAAGAGTATTTTGATGAGATTTTGGTCCCTCAAGAGGAAGTTGTAGAGATAAAAAAGGGAACAAAAACAAAAACACAAAAGAGGATTTTTCCTGGTTATATTTTAGTTAAAATGGAGATGAATGATAAATTATGGCATTTTGTAAGGAGTGTCCCAAAAGTTACTGGATTTGTAGGGAAAAGGAATAAACCAATCCCTATTCCTGATCATGAGGCAGAAAGATTAATTCAAAATATAAAAGAAGGTAATATAAAACCTCAAGTAAAAGTTGCATATGAAGAAGGTTCTCATGTAAGAGTAACAGAAGGGCCTTTTCAGAATTTTACAGGTGTTGTAGATGAGATTAATCTTGAAAAGGGAAAAGTGAGAGTATTAGTTTCTATTTTCGGAAGGTCAACCCCTGTTGAGTTAGAATTTAATCAAGTCGAAAAAATTTAAATATAGAGAGGTTTTCAAAATGGCTAAGAAGGTAGTTGCTCAAATAAAGTTACAGATTGAAGCTGGTAAAGCTAATCCATCACCGCCAGTTGGTCCAGCTTTAGGTCAGCATGGTGTGAATATAATGGAGTTTTGTAAAGCTTTTAATGCTAAAACACAGGATCAACCTGGGATGATAATCCCAGTTGTAATAACTGTGTATGAAGATAAAAGTTTTACATTTATAACAAAAACTCCTCCAGCAGCAGTATTACTAAAAAAAGCTGCTGGTGTTGAAAAGGGTTCTCCTGAACCAAACAAGAAAAAAGTTGGAAAAGTAACAAGAGCTCAAGTCGAAGAAATTGCAAAAATTAAATTACCAGATTTAAATACTACTGATATCGCTGCTGCAATGAGAACAATTGAAGGAGCAGCAAGAAGTATGGGAATTGAAATAGTTGATTAAGGGGATTAAAAATGGCAAAAAGAGGGAAAAAATATTTACAGGCTATTGAACAGTACGATAAACATAAACTTTATCCTTTAGAAGAAGCTATAGAGCTTGTAAAAAAAATGTCTTATGTTAAATTTGATGAGACTGTTGATGCTGCAGTTAAGCTTGGTGTTAATCCAAAATATGCTGATCAAATGGTAAGAGGATCAGTAGTACTTCCTCATGGCACAGGAAAGAAAGTTAAGGTTCTTGTATTTGCAAAAGGAGAAAAAGAAAAAGAAGCAAAAGAAGCTGGTGCAGATTATGTTGGGCTCGATGAATATGTTGAAAAAATTAAAAATGGTTGGCTTGATTTTGATAAAGTAGTTGCTACTCCAGATGTTATGAATGTTGTTGGAAAGTTAGGTAAAATATTAGGACCAAGGGGATTAATGCCGAATCCAAAACTTGGAACAGTAACTTTTGATGTCGCTAATGCAATTAAAGAAATTAAAGCTGGAAAAGTCGATTTTAAAGTTGATAAAGCAGGAATAGTGCATGCTCCTGTGGGAAAAGTATCTTTTGAAACAGAAAAATTAGCAGAAAATGTAAGAACTTTAATAAACGAATTATTAAGATTAAAACCGGCATCTGCAAAAGGCACATATTTAAAAAGCTTAACTTTATCATCTACAATGGGCCCCGGGGTTAAAGTTGATTTAAAAACAGTTGTGTAAGTTGTCGTAGACAACAGGTGCCATATGGCTTAAATCAGCCTGTTGCAGACGCTAAATCTTTAAAAGTGAGGAGGTGATTGTTTGCCATCACAAAAAAATATAAAACAGGTAGAAGAATTAAAAGAGGAGCTAAAGGATACTATTGCGGCATTTGTTACTGATTTTAAAGGATTGACAGTTGATGAGATTAATACAATTAGGAGAAGACTTGAAAAGGCTAATGCAAAGTATAAAGTTGTAAAAAATACTTTATTTAAAATTGCGATCAAAGATACTGAATATGAACAGATTTCAGATGTTCTTGTTGGAACAAATGGAGTTGTATTTGTTAAGGAAGATATTGTAGAAACTGCCAAGGTTGTCGCAGACGCAGCAAAAGATTTTGAAAATTTTAGTTTTAAGATTGGAGTTGTTGAAGGAAAAGTTATTAATGAAAATGACCTTAAAGCATTGTCAAGCTTACCTCCAAGAGAGGTGCTATATGCTCAATTATTATCAGTACTTCTTGGACCAATCAGAGGACTTGTTACAGTTCTATCTGGTGTCCCAAGAAATTTCTTATACGTTTTAAAAGCAATTGAAGAAAAAAAAGGAGGGAATTAAAAAATGTCAAATATAACAAAAGAAGATGTAATCAAATTTATTGAAAATATGACTGTTTTAGAACTTTCAGAGTTAGTGAAAGAATTGGAAGAGAAATTTGGTGTTAGTGCTGCTGCTCCTGTTGCTGTCGCAGCTGCTCCAGGAATGGCAGGTGCTGCAGGTGGAGAAGGACAAGCAGAAGAGAAAACAGAATTTGATGTGATTTTAACTGGATTTGGAGATAAGAAAATTCAAGTAATCAAAGCTGTTAGAGAAATAACAGGACTTGGGTTAAAAGAAGCTAAAGACCTTGTTGAAGGTGCTCCAAAACCTATTAAAGAAGGAGTGTCAAAAGAAGAAGCAGAAGAAATCAAAAAGAAAATTGAAGAAGCAGGTGGTTCTGCAGAAGTTAAGTAATTAAATTTATATTTAATGGAAAATAAATAATTAAAATTTTTTAAGGAGGATGGAAACATCCTCCGTATCTTTATTTTTAAATGAATCAATTACCTTTCAAAAAAAATAATCAAAAAAAGGGTTTATCATGGCTAAAAAGAGAATAAGAAAAAGCTTTTCAAAATTAAAAAAAGTCTTAGAGAGTCCTTATCTTTATGAAATGCAAAAAGAATCTTATAAAAAATTTCTACAGAAAGATGTAGATCCTGAGGAAAGAGAAAATACTGGATTACAGGCTGCATTCACTTCTGTGTTTCCTATAAAAGACTATTACGGGACAAGCCAACTTGACTTTGTTCAATATAAAATTGGTGAACCTAAATATGATGTTGATGAGTGTATAATTAAGAAGCTAAGTTATACAGCACCGCTGAGAATTTTAGTAAGATTAATTTCATGGGATGTTGAGGTTGAAACAGAACCTAAACCTATTAAGGATATTAAAGAGCAAGAGATTTATTTTGGTGAAATCCCTTTAATGACTGATAATGCAACTTTTATAATTAACGGAGTTGAAAGAGTTATTGTCTCCCAGCTTCATAGATCTCCTGGTGTATTCTTTCTTTTAGATAAAAAAGATTATGTTGCAAGAATAATTCCATACAGAGGAAGCTGGATAGATTTTGAATTCGATGCAAAAAATAATCTTTATGTTAAAATAGATAAAAGGAAAAGACTGCCAGCAACTGTTTTATTCAGAGCCTTAGGATATTCTACAAAACAAATTTTAGATTATTTTTATGAAACAGAAGAATATGTTTTTGAAGATGGCAAAATATTTAAGATTTTAAATTATAACAAAGAAAGAACTTTATTAAATTTTAAACTTATAGAAGATGTAGTTGATAAAAATGGAGAATTAATTGTTTCAAAAAATAGAAAAATCAAAAAAAATACAATTAAACGATTAAAAAATGCTGGGATTGAAAAATTAATTGCATCTAACGAGCATTTAATTGGAAAAGTAGTAGCAAAAGATATTATAGATGAAAACACTGGAGAAGTAATTTTAGAATGCAATGAAGAAATTACTGAAGAAAAATTAGAGAAAATAATTGAAGCAGGAATAAAAAAGATAGAAGTATTATTTATTGATAACTTAACAACTTTGCCAATAATAAGGAATACTTTACTTATAGATAAAATTACAGAAACTGCAAAGGATTATCATAAACAACATCCAGAAAAAAATTTAGCTGATATTGAAAGAGAGGCAGCGTTAATTACAATTTTTAAAAGATTAAGACCTGGAGAACCTGCTACTATTGAAGCGGCAGAAACTTTATTTGAAAATTTATTTTTCAATGAAGAGAGATATAGTTTATCTAAAATTGGTAGATTAAAAATGAACCATAAACTTGGTCAGAATAAACCCCTTGACCAGGTAACTTTAGAACCAGATGATATAATGACAGTTGCAAAATATCTAATTGAAATTAAAAATGGCACACCTGGTTATGATGTAGACGATATTGATCATTTAGGAAACAGAAGAGTGAGAACAGTAGGAGAGCTTGTTGAGAATCAGTTTAGACTTGGTCTTGTTAGAATGGAAAGAACTATAAAAGAGAAATTAAGTTTAAAAGATATTGATTCTTTAATGCCTCATGATATTATTAATCATAGACCTGTGACAACAGTTTTACATGATTTTTTTAGCACAAGTCAATTGTCTCAATTTATGGATCAAACAAATCCATTATCAGAGGTAACCCATAAAAGAAGATTAAGTGCATTAGGCCCAGGAGGTCTTTCAAGGGAAAGAGCTGGATTTGAAGTGAGGGACGTTCACTCCTCACATTATGGAAGAATTTGTCCAATTGAAACACCTGAAGGTCCAAATATTGGATTAATTTCTTCAATAACAACTTATGCTAAAATAAACGAATTCGGATTTTTAGAAACTCCTTATAGAAAAGTTAATAAAGGAAAAGTAACAAATGAAATTGTATACTTAACAGCATTTGAAGAGAAAGGATTGGTTATTGCTCAGGCAAATGCTCCTATTGATGATAAAGGAAATTTTAAAAATTCATATGTATTAGCAAGAAAAGATGGGGATTTTAAATTTGTTAAAGCAGAAGAAGTAGATTTAATGGATGTTTCGCCAAATCAGGTTGTTAGTGTTGCTGCATCTTTAATTCCATTTTTAGAGCATGATGATGCAAATAGAGCTCTAATGGGTTCTAATATGCAGCGTCAAGCAGTTCCATTGTTAATTAGAGAAGCACCATTAGTTGGAACAGGAATTGAAAAAAAGGTTGCTCAAGATTGTGAGCTCGCAATAGTAGCAAAGAGAGATGGGACTGTTGTTAATGTGGATAGTCAAAGAATTATTGTTAAAGTAGATAACCCTGATAGGTTAGATACAATTGATGTATATTATTTATTAAAAAATAGAAAATCTAATCAAAATTCTTCTTATGACCAAATACCAATAGTTAATGTTGGTGACAAGGTAAAAGCAGGAGATATTATTGCAGATGGACCTTCAATGGATCGAGGAGAGCTCGCTTTAGGAAAAAATGTTTTAATTGCATTTATGCCTTGGGGAGGATACAATTTTGAGGACTCTATCTTAGTTAGTGAAAGATTATTAAAAGACGATGTTTATACCTCAGTTCATGTAGAAGAATTTGAATGTTTGGCAAGAAATACTAAGTTAGGTGATGAAGAGATTACACCAGATATTCCAAATATAAATGAAGAAGCATTAAAAAATTTAGATGAAAATGGAATTGTAAGAATTGGGGCGTATGTTCGACCTGGGGACATATTAGTTGGAAAAGTAACTCCAAAAAGCGAAACTCAGTTAACTCCTGAAGAAAAATTATTAAGAGCAATTTTTGGTGATAAAGCAAAAGATGTAACTGACTCTTCATTAAGAGTTCCTCCGGGAGTTGAAGGAACTGTTATAGATGTTAAAGTTTTTTCAAGAAAAGGAAAGGAAGATGAATCTATAAAAGATTATGTTGATAAGGAAAGAAAAAGATTAGAAAGATTTAAGAAAGATGAAATTAAATATACAAAACAATCATTTTATGAAAAAATGTTGGCTTTATTGAATGGTCAGGAATTAAAGAAGAAATTAAATTATGATGATAAGGAATTAAAAAAGGGAGAAGTACTTACAGAGGAAATTATTAAAAATATTCCAACAGGAGTTTTTGATAAAATATCAATTGGAAATTCTGAAATAGAACAGGAAGTTAAAAAGTTTAAGAAATTTTATGATGCAAGGATTAAAGAAATAGAAAAGAGATATGAAAGAAAGTTGGAAAATTTAACAAGTGGAGATGAGCTACCTGCAGGTGTTATTAAGATGGTAAAAGTTTATCTTGCTATTAAAAGAAGATTGTCTGTTGGCGATAAAATGAGTGGTAGGCATGGGAATAAAGGTGTTGTTTCTAAAATTTTACCTGAAGAAGATATGCCATACATGGAAGATGGTACTCCAGTTGATATTGTTTTAAATCCTCTTGGTGTCCCTTCAAGAATGAATGTTGGTCAGATTTTTGAAACTCATTTAGGATGGGCATTAAAGGAAATTGGAAAGAAAATAGATGAATATTTAAAAGCGAATTATTCACCTAATAAATTAAGAGAAAAGATTAAATTTTATTATGACGATAAGGAGATTAATGAGTATATTGATTCTCTTGATGATGAATCTGTGATTGAACTTGCTAAAAATTTAAAAGATGGATTGTTTATATCAACTCCTGTTTTTGATGGAGCATCTGAAGAGGAAGTAAAGGAATACCTAAGGAAAGCAGGACTACCAGAAGATGGACAGGTAACACTTTTTGATGGTAGAACTGGAGAAAAATTTGATAATAAAGTGACTGTTGGATATATGTATATGTTAAAGTTACACCATCTTGTTGATGATAAAATTCATGCAAGGAGTATTGGACCATATTCTCTTGTTACTCAGCAGCCTCTTGGTGGAAAAGCTCAATTTGGAGGTCAAAGACTTGGAGAAATGGAAGTATGGGCACTTGAAGCGTACGGTGCTGCATATACATTACAGGAGTTTTTAACTGTTAAATCTGATGATTTATCAGGAAGAAATAGAATGTATGAAGCTATTGTAAAAGGTAAAAATTTTCTTGATGCAGGTATCCCTGAATCTTTTAATGTATTAATTAATGAATTAAAAGGATTAGCTCTTGATATAGAGCTAATAGAAGATGATGATAAATTAAAAAATGAATAAGGAGGCAAAAATTGAAGGATATATTATCATTATTTGAAAAACCTAAAGATCCATTAAAATTTAAAGCAGTAAAAATTAGTATTGCCTCCCCTGAAAAAATTAGGGCTTGGAGTTATGGTGAGGTTAAAAAACCAGAAACTATAAATTATAGAACATTTAAGCCTGAAAGAGATGGATTATTTTGTGCAAAAATTTTTGGTCCTGTTAAAGATTATGAATGTAATTGTGGTAAATATAAAAGAATGAAACATAGAGGCATAGTATGTGAAAAATGTGGAGTAGAAGTTATATCTTCTAAAGTAAGAAGAATTAGAATGGGACATATAGAACTTGCGTGTCCTGTTGCTCATATATGGTTTTTTAAAAGTCCACCAAGTAGAATAGGATTACTTTTAGGGATGACATTAAAAGAAGTTGAAAAGATTTTATATTATGATTCTTATGTTGTCCTTGATCCAGGAGAAACTGATTTAAAATATGGGCAGATAATTTCAGAAGAAGAGTATGAAGAATATATAAATAAATTTGGAGTAAAATTTAGAGCAGAAATGGGAGCATCTGCTGTAAAAGAGATGTTGCAAAATCTAAATCTTGAAGAGATGTCAATAAAATTAAGGGATCAACTTGCAAATACTAAATCTGAAGCAAAAATTAAAAATATTGTAACAAAGCTAAAAGTTGTAGAAGGTTTTTTAAATTCAGGAAATAAACCTGAATGGATGATTTTAGATGTGATTCCTGTAATTCCACCAGATTTAAGACCTCTTGTCCCATTAGAAGGAGGAAGATTTGCAACAGCAGATTTAAATGATTTATATAGAAGGTTAATAAATAGAAATAATAGATTAAAAAAGTTATTAACATTAAATGCTCCAACAATAATTATAAATAATGAAAAAAGAATGCTTCAAGAAGCTGTTGATGCGCTTTTTGATAATACAAGAAGAGAAAGACCAATAATTGGTTCAAATAAAAAACCATTAAAATCTCTCTCAGATTTAATAAAAGGTAAACAAGGAAGATTTAGACAGAATTTATTAGGTAAAAGAGTTGATTATTCAGGAAGAAGTGTTATTGTTGTTGGTCCTGAATTAAGATTACATCAATGTGGTTTGCCTAAATTAATGGCTTTAGAACTGTTTAAACCATTTATATTTAATAGGTTAATGGAAAAAGGTCAGGCTGCATCTATTAAGACTGCAAAAAAAATGGTTGAAATGGGCAAACCTGAAGTATGGGATGCATTGGAAGAAGTTATAAAGCAACATCCAATAATGTTAAATAGAGCACCTACATTACATAGATTAGGTATTCAAGCATTTGAACCTGTTTTAACAGAAGGAAAAGCGATTAGACTTCATCCTCTTGTTTGTACAGCATATAATGCTGACTTTGATGGAGATCAAATGGCTGTGCATGTGCCATTATCATATGAAGCTCAGGTGGAAACACGGGCTCTTATGCTTAGTACGAACAATGTATTATTACCTGCAAATGGAAAGCCTATTATTGTTCCATCTCAGGATATAGTTTTAGGATTATATTATATATCTAAAGCTAAAGAATTTCAAAAAGGAGAAGGTTTAATTTTTGGATCTCCAAAAGAGGCTCGTATTGCATACGATATGGGAAAAGTTAGTTTAAATGCAAAAATTAAAGTTAAAATTGGTGATAAACTTTATGATACTGTAATGGGAAGAATTTTAGTATATGAAATAACCCCAAGTGAAATTCCATTCGAAGAAATAAATAAAGTTTTAACCAAAAAAGTTTTAACAGCTTTAATTGACTTATCTTACAGAAAAGCTGGGCAAAGAAAAACAGTAATATTTGCAGATAAATTAAAAGATTTAGGATATGAACATGCAACAAAAGCTGGAATTTCAATTTGTGTTGATGATTTAAAAATACCATCAACAAAAGATGAGATAATTAAAGAGACTCTTGAAAAAGTTGATAGAATAGAAAGAGAATATAGAGAAGGTGTTATTACTCAAGGAGAGAGGTACAATAAAATTATAGATACCTGGACAGAAGCTTCAGATAGAATTGCAAAAGAGATGATGAAAGAACTTTCTGTTGAAGAATTTACATCTCCTGACGGAAAAGAAAAGAAAATTTCAAGTAGTTTTAATTCAATTTTTATTATGGCAGATTCAGGAGCGAGAGGAAGTGAAAATCAAATTAAACAGTTAGCGGGTATTAGAGGTTTAATGGCTAAACCTTCTGGTGAAATTATTGAAACTCCAATTACTGCAAATTTTAGAGAAGGGTTAAATGTTTTACAATATTTTATCTCTACTCATGGTGCAAGAAAAGGATTGGCTGATACTGCATTAAAAACTGCAAATGCTGGATATTTAACAAGAAGGTTAGTAGATGTTGCACAAGACTCTTTTGTTGTTATGCATGATTGTGGGACATTAGATGGGATAGAAGTTGAGTCATTAATTGAAGGTGGAGAAGTTATAGAAAGAGTTGGTTCCAGAGTATTAGGTAGAACAGCTCTATTTGATATTTTAGATCCTCATACTGGTGAAGTCCTTGTCCATGCAAATGAAATTATAGATGAAGAAGCAGCAAAATTAATAGATGATAGAGGAGTTAATAAAGTTCATATTAGAAGTGCTTTAACATGTAAAGCTCCAAGAGGTGGTGTATGTGCATTATGTTATGGTAGAGATTTAGCAAGAGGGACTTTAGTCGAAATTGGTGAACCTGTTGGAATTATAGCAGCGCAGTCAATTGGTGAGCCAGGAACCCAGCTTACAATGAGAACTTTCCATATTGGTGGAACTGCAAGTAAAGCTGCAGAGCAAAGTTTTCTTGAAGCAAGAAATGATGGTATAGTAAAATATAACAATTTAAGTTATGTTGTAAATGATCAAGGTCAAATGATTGTTATGAATAGACATGCTGAAATTGTTATTGTAGATGAAATAGGAAGAGAACTTGAAAAAAATCAATTAGTTTATGGAGCTAAATTATTTTTCAAAGAAGGTGAAAAAGTTAAAAAAGGAAATATTTTAGCGGAATGGGATCCTTATACAATACCAATTTTAACAGAAGTTGGTGGAAAGATAAAATTTGGAGATATTATTGAAGGTGTTACAATTCAGGAACAAGTTGATGAAATTTCAAAAAAAGCAACAAAGAAGATTATTGAATATAAAGATGCTAATCTAAGACCAAGAATTTCTATTAAGGATGAAACTGGTAAAACTAAAAGATTGTCTGATGGTAAAAATCTTGCAAGATATCTTTTGCCAGTAAATGCAATTATATCTGTTGAAGAAGGAGAGGAAGTTGCACCGGGAACTGTTATTGCAAAGATACCAAGAGAAACTACAAAAACGAAGGATATCACTGGTGGTTTGCCAAGGGTTGAAGAACTTTTTGAAGCAAGAAAACCTAAAGATTTTGCAATAATTTCTGAAATTGAAGGTAGAGTTTCTTTTGGTAAAATGGTGAAAGGGAAGAGAAAAGTTATTATTACCCCAGATGTTGGGGAGCCAAAAGAGTATTTAATCCCAAAAGGAAAGCATGTTACTGTTAGAGAAGGAGAATATATACAAGCTGGTGAGCCTTTAATGGATGGACCAATAAATCCTCATGATATTTTGAGAATTTTAGGTCCAAAAGAACTTGCAAAATATTTGGTTAACCAAATTCAGGAAGTTTATAGATTGCAAGGTGTTAATATAAATGATAAGCATATTGAAATTATTGTTAGACAAATGTTGAGAAAGGTTATAATTATTGATGCAGGGGAGACACCATTTTTAAATGGTGATTATGTTGAAAAAATTGATTTTGAACGAGAAAATGAAAAAGCAATTGCAGAAGGAAGAAAACCAGCAACTGCTGAACCTGTATTATTGGGAATAACAAAAGCAGCTTTAAATACTGATAGTTTTATATCTGCTGCTTCTTTCCAGGAAACAACAAAAGTTTTAACTCAAGCTGCAATTGAAGGCAAAATTGATAGACTATATGGATTAAAAGAAAATGTTATTATGGGAAGATTAATTCCAGTTGGGACTGGTGTTAGAAAATATAATAGAATTGATATTGAAGTATTGTATGATGATAAAAAGGATGATACTAAAGAAAAAGGTGAAGACGAAGAAGTAGTTGCATAATTTTTTTGTTAGAGACTGAGGAGAGAATTTATGAAGTTAGATGAGATTATAATCACAAAAGCAATTATTGATAGATATATTGAAAAATTAAAAAAATCTCTTGAACTTGATGTCGCAATTGTTGGTGGAGGCCCAGCTGGATTGGTGGCAGGTTCTATCTTGGCTGAAAATGGATTAAATGTAGCTCTTTTTGAAAGGAAGTTAAGTATTGGCGGTGGTATGTGGGGTGGAGGCATGATGTTTAATGAGATTGTAGTTCAGGAGGAAGCTAAAAGGATTTTAGATGATTTTGGAATTTCATATAAAGAATACGAAAAGGGATATTATACAGCAGATTCTATTGAATCAGTGGCAGCATTGATATTAAAAGCAAAGAAAAATGGTTTAAATATTTTTAATTGTATCTCAATAGAAGATGTTGTTGTAAGAGAAGATGCTGTATGTGGTTTGGTAATACAATGGTCTCCAGTTGAGATGGCAGGACTTCATGTTGATCCATTAGTTATAAAATCAAAATTTATAATTGATGCTACAGGTCATGATGCAGAGGTTGTAGCTGTTGTAGAAAGGAAATGTCCTGGAAAGTTATTTACTGAAACAGGTAAAATTATAGGTGAAAAATCTCTATGGGCTGATAAAGGGGAAATAACTACAGTTGAGAATACAAAAGAAGCGTATAAAAATTTATTTGTAGCTGGGATGGCTGCTAATGCAGTATTTGGAAGTAATAGAATGGGGCCTGTTTTTGGAGGAATGCTTTTATCAGGGAAAAAAGTAGCAGAAAAAATATTAAAAAGAATGGAGTAAATCATGAAAGCATTAATAGTAGAAGATGAAGTAAAAGTATCTGATTTTATAAAAAAAGGGTTAATTGAAGAAGGTTTTGAAGTAGATGTAGCATATAACGGATTAGAGGCTTTGAAATATTTGAATGATAATAAGTATAATGTAGTAATTCTGGATATTATGCTTCCAGAACTTGATGGAAATGAAGTTTTAAAAAGGATGAGAGAAAAAGGCGATGAAACACCTGTAATAATGTTAACAGCTAAAGATGAACTTGATGATAAAGTTAAATCTTTTGAAATCGGATGTGATGATTATATTACTAAACCTTTTTCATTTGAAGAATTATTATTAAGAATTAAAGCTATTTTAAGAAGAAAAGGTGGAGAAAAAGAAGTAGAAACTAAACTCCAATATAAAGATTTGACTCTTGATTTAATTGCAAGAAAGGCCATTAGAGGCGGAAAAGAAATTGAATTGACTTCTAAAGAATTTTCTTTATTGGAATTGTTAATGAGGAAGCCTGAAGAAATTTTGCCAAGAAATTTTATCTCAGAGAAGGTATGGGGATATGATTTTGATACCATGACAAATATTATTGATGTTTATATTAATCATTTAAGAAACAAGATTGATAAAGATTTTGACAAAAAGCTTATCCATACAATAAGAGGAGTAGGTTATATTTTAAAAGAAGAGTAATGTAAATTGTCTTTAACTACAAAAGCAAGACTCACCATCTGGTATTCAATTGTAGTAAGTATTATTCTTATCATTTTTGCCACTTCAGTCTATTTTTATATGAGAAAACAGTTATATGATTCTATTGATGATAAACTTCTATCAATTGCGCAAATAACTTATGATTCTTCTTTATATTTTTCACCTTCTAATAATATCCCAGCTGCACTTCAATCTTTTTTAAAAGGTTATAAAATTAAACAAAGTGGGAGTGTAATTAGAATACTTGATGTCACTGGAAAAGATATTGATATAAATGATATTCCTGTAATCAATGAAAGTTTGAAAAAAGCTTTTAATGGATATATGGTTTTTGAAAATGTATTTTTAAAAGATAAAAATTTTTCTTTAAGATTACTTACATATCCTGTTATTGTTGATGGTTACGTTATTAGCATAATTCAAGTTGGGACTTCATTGGAATCACTATTTGATTCTTTAAAAAAGTTAATATTTGTTATGTTGATTTTACTTCCAATTGGAATAATAATATCTATATTTGCAGGATATTTTCTTGCTGAAAGAGCATTAACTCCAATAAAATTAATTACAAAAAAAGCAAAAAGAATTTCTGCTGAAAATCTTGATGAAAAAATAAGCGGTGATTTCCCTGATGATGAAATTGGTGAACTTGCAAAAACATTTGACAAGATGATGGAGAGGTTAAAAGATTCATTTGATGAATTAAGACAATTTAGTGCAGATGTATCTCATGAATTGAGAACTCCTTTAACTATTTTAAAAGGTGAAATAGAATTAGCTTTAAAAAGTAAAAGAGATCCAGAATATTATGAAAAGACATTAAAAAGTGCTCTTGAAGAAGTGGATAGATTAAAGAGATTAGTAGAAGATTTATTATTTTTATCAAAAGCTGATGCTGGAAAAATAACATATAGATTGGGAAAAGTTGATATTTTAGAAGTGGTTTTAAGCGTTATAAATGTGTTAAGTTTTTTAATAAAACAAAAAAGAATAAAATTAAATATTGATGGAGAACCTGAAATTTTTGTTAAAGGAGATGAAAATTTATTGAAACAACTTATTTATAATTTAGTTCATAATGCCATAAAATATAATAAAGAAGAAGGAGAAATTTACATTGGAATAAGAGAAGAAAAAGATTATGTTAAAATTATAATAAAAGATACTGGGTTTGGAATATCTGAAGAACATTTAAATAAGATATTTAATAGATTTTATAGAATTGATAAATCTCGTACTCGATTAGAAGGTGGACTTGGATTAGGATTGAATATAGTAAAAAAGATAGTTGATCTACATAATGGGAATATTCATGTTGAGAGCAATGTTAACAAAGGTACTAAATTTGAAATAATCCTTCCTAAGTATAAATAAATATTGACAGGATTATGTTATAATGTTAATATGAATTAATGCCTGAAATATATTTATTATCACCTTCTGAAATCTATTCAAAAGTTTTAGAACTTATTTTACAAGACAAAGAAGTTAATTTTAGTATAATAAAATCAGAAGAAAATTTTATAGAACCATCTAATAATATTGATTTAGCAATTATTGATGAGGAATTTTCTGAAAATATAATTGATATTGTAAACAGATTTTTAGATAAAAATATTCCTGTAATTTTTTTAAAAGATATTTTCTCAGATAAGCATATCCATTTTAAAGAAAACGATAAAGTTAAAATTATTGATAAACCATTTGAAGATGAAATCTTATTAAATGAAATTAAAAATTTTATAAAATTAACTCCAAAAAAAAATTATGGAGAGAAAAAAATGGCTGAAGAAAAAAATATTAACAATCAAGATGATATTTTAGAATTAACAGAAGTTGTTGATGAAGGAAATTTAAAAACTGAAAAAAATGAGGAAGTTTCAGATATTTTTTCTGCTAAAAAGGATGATGAAAAAATTTTAGATGATTTTTTTGAAAAAGAAAAAGATAATGAGACTAATGATTTAATGGATAAAAAAGACTTATCATTTAATGGATTGTTAGAAGATGAATTAAAAGATAGTAAAGATGATAAAGAATCAATAAAGGATTTAGAAGAAGATACACCAAAAATTCCAATTGAAGAGGAGACTATTGAAATAGCAAAAGAAATAGAAAATGGTAAAACAGAAATTAAAGAAGAAATAAATATAGAAAAAGAGAAAGAACAGTCTTCAAGTGTTGATTTCTCAAGAATAGAAGCAAAATTATTAGAAGCAACTGATAGAATTATGGAAGCTATTGAAGAGTCTACTGTTGAAATTGCAAAAGCTATAGCAAAAGTAACTCCTAAAATCATTGAAGAGGTTGCAAGAGAAATTATCCCTGCTGTTGCTAAAAAAATTATCAAAGAAGAAATTTCTAAAAAGGAGGATGAAAATTAAAAATGGAGGAGTTTCTAAAAAGTGAGTATGATTTTAATAAATTTGAAGAGAAATGGTATAAATATTGGGAAGAAAATAAATATTTTCATGCAGATGAAAGTTCAGAGAAAAAACCTTTCTCAATGGTGATTCCACCACCAAATGTTACAGGCTCACTTCATATGGGCCATGCTTTAAATAATACACTTCAAGATATTTTAGCAAGATATAAGAGATTAAAAGGATACAATGTTTTATGGATGCCAGGGACAGATCATGCTGGTATTGCAACCCAAAATGTTGTTGAGAGAGAGCTTGCCAAAAAAGGAATTTCAAGACATGATATAGGAAGGGAAAAATTTATAGAAGAAGTTTGGAAATGGAAAGAACAGTATGGGAATACTATTATCAGACAGCTTAAAAGACTTGGTGCAACTTGTGACTGGGATAGAATAAGGTTTACAATGGATGAAGGTCTTTCAAAAGCTGTAAGAGAGGTTTTTGTAAGGTTGTATGAAGAAGGATTAATTTATAAAGGAAATTATATTATTAACTGGTGTCCAAGATGTCATACTGCTTTATCTGACCTTGAAGTTGAAATGAAAGAACAAGATGGGAAATTATGGTATTTAAAATATCCTGTAAAAGGTGAAAAAGATAGATATGTTGTAGTAGCTACAACGAGACCAGAAACAATGCTTGGAGATACTGCGGTTGCAGTAAATCCAAATGATGAAAGATATAAAGACTTAATTGGTAAAACTGTAATTTTACCATTAATGAATAGAGAAATTCCAGTTATTGCTGATGAATATGTTGATAAAGAGTTTGGAACAGGTGTTGTTAAAATTACTCCAGCACATGACTTTAATGATTTTATGATAGGTGAGAAACATAACCTTAAATTTGTTAATGTGATGACAAAAGATGCTAAAATGAATGAAAATGCAGGTAAATATGCTGGACTTGATAGATATGAAGCAAGAGAGAAAATTTTAAATGATTTAGAAAGCCTTGGACTTTTAGAAAAGATTGATGATTATAAATTGTTTGCTGGGCATTGTTATAGATGTTCAACAATTGTTGAGCCTTTAATTTCAGAGCAATGGTTTGTAAAAATAAAACCACTTGCTGAAAAAGCAATCGAAGCTGTTAAAAAAGGAAATACAAGGATAATCCCAGAACAATGGGAAAATAATTATTATGGCTGGATGGAAAATATCAGAGATTGGTGTATTTCTCGTCAGATTTGGTGGGGGCATAGAATTCCTGTATGGTATTGCAATGATTGTGGAAAAGAAGCTGCATCTCGTGAAGACCTAACCAAATGTCCTAATTGTAATAGTGAAAATATTTATCAGGATAGTGATGTTTTGGATACATGGTTTAGTTCAGCTTTATGGCCATTCTCCACAATGGGCTGGCCTGAAAAAACAAAATTATTAGAAGTATTTTATCCCACAAGTGTTCTTGTGACAGGATTTGATATTCTATTTTTTTGGGTTGCAAGAATGATGATGATGGGATTGAAATTTATGGGAGATGTCCCTTTTAGAGATGTTTACATTCATGCTCTTGTAAGAGATGAACATGGACAAAAGATGTCTAAATCAAAAGGTAATGTCATTGATCCACTTGAAATTATCAAAAAGCACGGAGCAGATGCATTAAGATTAACTCTTGCTGCTTTTGCAGCTCAAGGTAGGGATATAAGATTATCAGAGCAGAGAATTATAGGATACAAGGCATTTATAAATAAAGTATGGAATGCTGCTAAATTTGTAATTATGAATATTACAGATTTTGATTATCAAAAGCCAGAAAAACTTTCTACACTGGATAAATGGATATTAGCAAAGCTCAAAGAATGTGTTAAAAATTATGAAAAATCAATGGACGAATATAAATTTAATGAAGTAGTTCATCATATTTATCAATTTACATGGCATGAATTCTGTGATTGGTACATAGAACTATCAAAAGCAAATTTAAACAATGTAAAACTTAGAAAAAGTACTCAATGGACTCTTGTTTACACATTTAAGGCGATATTGCAGATGCTTCATCCAATGATACCATTTGTAACAGAAGAATTATGGCATAAATTTAAAGTTGATACAGATATTATTGTTAGTAGTTTTATTGATTCTAATGAGATAGAAGATTATTTAGAAGAACTTGAAGAGATTGAAAAGGTAAAAGAATTAATTAGTGGTATAAGAAATATTAGAGGTGAATTAAATATTTCCCCTTCAAAAAAAGTTAAAGGATATTATATTACCGAGGAAAACTTTATAGAAAAGAATTTAGAATATATTTGTAGACTTGCAAATCTTATAAGTTTTAACAAAAAAACAGATGAAGTCGCTGGTAAATTAGTGAAAGATTATATTGCGAAAACTGAAATTTTTCTTGATATCGAAGGAGTTGTAGATATAGAAGGAGAAAAAAATAGATTGAATAAAGAGATTCAAAAAATAAAAAAAGAACTTGATAGAATTGAAAAGAAACTTCAAAATGAATCTTTTTTAAGTAAAGCACCAAAAGAAGTTGTAGAAAAAGAAAAAAAGAAAAGAGAAGAATTTTTAGAAAAGTTAAAAAAAGTAGAAGATAGTTTAAATATTTTTGATAAAATAGATAATTGAAATTGAGATAGTTGGAAATAATTTAAATTTTAAAAGCTATGATGAAAATATCTTGTAATTTAAAAGAATAGATTAATCACTTTTTTCAAAGTTATAATTCATGAAAAATAAATATTTGTTTTTTATATTATTTTTATTTTTTTTTTTATGTTTTTTTTATATTTTTTAATTTTTCAAATACAAAAATTTTTTTGATTTTTGAAGTGTATT
>JALVYZ010000367.1 GCA_027037705.1 bacterium
AAAAAAAATATTGATATGCAAATGCTAATAAAAATTATTGGTTTATAAACTTATGTCTAATGAGATTTTACTACTTGCTTCATTTATATTAGATTTAATTTTTGGAGATCCACCTTTACTTTTTCCTCATCCAATAGCATTAATTGGAAAATTAATTGAAAAAACAGAAAGTATTTTCTATGAAGATAATAAATTAAATGGAATAATTTTTGTCATTTTCAATGTCATTGTTGTATATGTATCTATTGAAGTATTACTAAAAATCTTCTTTCTTTTGAATGTCTACATAAATTTCCTATTATCCTCAATTTTATTAAGTTTTACTATCTCTTTAAAATCTTTACATTTTGAAACTTTAAAAGTTTATAATGCGTTAAAAAACAATAATTTAAATCTTGCAAGACAAGAACTTTCACTTTTAGTTAGCAGAGATACCAATGAACTTGAAGAAAAGGATATTATTAGAAGTGTAATTGAAACAATTTCTGAAAATTTTACAGATGGGATAGTTGCTCCAATTTTTTATTTTGCAATTGGAGGATTAAAATTAGCGTTTATTTATAAAGTAATAAATACATTAGATTCAATGATTGGTTATAAAAATGAAAGATATATTAATTTTGGATATTTTACAGCAAAATTAGATGACATTTTGAATTTTATACCAGCACGAATTGCAGGATTTTTAACTGTGATTTCAGCTTTTTTATTAAGATATGATTTTAAAAATAGTTTCAGAATAATGTTAAGGGACAAAAATAATACAGACTCCCCAAATAGCGGATGGACAGAATCTGCTTACGCTGGAGCATTAAAAGTTCAGCTTGGTGGTCCCACTCCTTATTTTGGGGTCTGGTATGATAAACCATTTATAGGAGATGAATTTGAAAATTTAAGCCTTAAACATATAAAAAAAAGTTATTATTTGCTTTATCTATCATCTATTCTCTTTTTAATATTGACATTAACTTTTTTAACTGTTATTAAATCATAATGTTTCCAATTAAAGATACAATCCCTCATAGATATACTCCTTTTGTTGTTTACTTTTTAATTGCAATAAATGTTTTTGTGTTTATTATTGAATTAAGTCTCCCCTACCCTCAAAGACAGTTGTTTTTTTATACTTTTGGACTTGTACCTTTAAAAATCACACAGAATGGCTGGGATTTTTACTCTTTATTTACAAATATGTTTCTTCATGGTGGATGGTTTCATATAATTAGCAACATGTGGGCATTATGGATTTTTGGAGACAATGTTGAAGACAGAATGGGGCATTTTAGATTTTTTATTTTTTACATTTTATGTGGTTTAGCTGCTAATATTGTTCATTACTATTTTAATCAGTTTGCACCTGTACCTGTAATTGGAGCATCAGGTGCTATTGCAGGTGTAATGGGAGCATATATGATTATGTTTCCAACTTCCAGAATTATAACATTAATTCCAATATTTTTTATTCCATTTTTCTTTGAAATTCCAGCAGTAATTTTTCTATTTTTCTGGTTTATGTCACAAGTAATATCTGGAACATTTACAAAATTATTTATGCCTCCAAATGTTGGAGGAATTGCATGGTGGGCTCATATTGGAGGTTTTGTTACAGGAATGATTTTACATAAATTTTTCATTAAAAAAGATAGATACAGAAATTTTTATGATGATGAAGTTTTGATAAGATATTTGTAAAAATAGGCTATAGGCACTGGGCTATGGGCTATAGGAAATAAAAAACCCGGCAGAAGCCGGGATTTTAAATTATTGCTGAACTATTTGAGTAAACAATTCTTTCAACACAAGGTAAATTTTTTAACATATTTGGAGAAATTGAAACATTTGGCTCTTTTACAACTGAAATCGCATTTTCATTTTCAACATAAACAGGCTCAGCATACTGTTGCTTGATTAAATCAATTAACCTAATCACCTCATCTCTTTTTGCTGTTTTTTTAAGTAAAATAATCATTGTAACACCTCCTAAATTTTTGTAAAAAAAAAGCCGTGAGTTCTTATTTTAGAACCCACGGCTTGGGATTTTATTATAATACACCCCTACCGTGGGTTATCTCCATAAAAATAATAAAAGTAAAAAAAGTTAAAGTTATTTATTTTCATTTTTTCATTTCTCCCTAAAATAAAAAAGCCGTGAGCAAACTTTCCTTTGCCCACGGCTTTATAATCTGATAAAATCTACACCTACCGTGGGCGTTCTATATAGTAGCTAAAAAAGTAAAAATATGTTGCCACGATAGCTGTAGATTTCATCATACTGCTCCATATACTATTAAAAAACTTTTGTCAACATTTTTCTTGCATTTTTTTCTTAATTTTAATAATGCTCTTAATCCCCTGAGTTTAAACTGATAACATACATTCTATTATGAAAAGTGCTTTAATATTTTTTTACAAAAAAAGTAATAGATATTCATATAACGCACTAATTGGAGCATTGGAAAAATATTTTCAACTTTCAGGAATTGATATTTTTATCCCATCTAATGAACAAAATCTTTTACAAATTTTAAAAAATATTTCCAATAACTATAAATTGATTATTTTAACTATTTCCTTTTTTACTACCCAAGTTTTCGAAACAATTGAACTAATAAAAAAAGTAAAATTTCTTAATATAAAAAATCTAAAATTAATTGCTGGTGGTCCACATCCAACAGGAGAACCTGAAAGAACACTTAAAATAGGTTTTGATTTTGTTTTAGTGGGTGAAGGAGAAATAACTTTTCCTGAGGCAATCATAAAGATTATAAATAACGAATCAATTCCTCAAATAATTTATCCTCAAAATAAAATAGATTTAAATGATTTTTTTCCACTTCCAAGACTTAAAATAAAAAAATTTGGACCTATTGAAATTACTCGAGGATGTCCTTTTTTTTGTAATTTCTGTCAAACTTCAAGGATTTTTGGAGGTAAAGTAAGACATAGATCAATAGAGAATATATTAGACATTATTAAATATTTAAAAAAAGAAAATAGAACTGATATAAGATTCATAACGCCAAATGCTTTTGCATATGGTTCAAAAAATGGAAGAGAAATAAATTTCAAAGCCATTGAAATTCTTTTAAAGGAAATAAAAAACATTTTAAAAGATGATGGAAGAATCTTTTTTGGTTCATTTCCATCAGAAGTAAGACCAGAACATGTAAATGAAGATACTGTTTCTATAATTAAAAAATACTGCTCAAATGATAATATCGTAATTGGTGCACAATCTGGCAGTGAAAAAATATTAAAATTATCCAATAGACAGCATGGAGTTAAAGATATTTTTAATGCAGTAAAAATAACAAAAAAATTTGGATTAACTCCAAATGTTGATTTTATTTTTGGACTTCCAGGAGAAGATGAAAATGATATTATAGAAACATTAAATGTAATGAGAGAACTTATTACATTAGGAGCAAGAATTCATGCACATACTTTTATGCCTCTTCCCCAAACTCCTTATAAAAAAAGTCCTCCAGGGAAAATATCAAAACTGTTTTACAATGAATTTAAACATGATATTCCTGATGGTATTATCTTTGGCAATTATATTCAACAGGAAAAATTAGCTGAAAAAATTTACAATTATTTTAATTCTTGATGTAAAGCTTATAGTTACCTTTTCAAAATAATTTTTTAAAATTTTATTGTAATATTTTCTAAAAATGTCTATGACATAATTACACAATTTATAAAGTCAAAATTACTCTATTTTAAATTTTAAAAATAAAATCCTTTATATTACGCGATATCCATTTTTGGCACAAAACATGCAAAATAAATTTTCACAACTATAAAATTATAAAAAAAAGTTATATGATCTATAAAATTTTCTCATAGATATTGTGAAAAATTTCCTTGACAATATATCTTTGTATACATTATAAAAAATTTATTAAACATAAAAAGGAGGGGAGAAATTCATGAAAAAGTCTGAGTTCAGAAAGAAATTAAAAGAAAAGGGAATTTCAAGACGAGATTTTTTAAAATTTTGTTCCATCATGGCTGGAACCCTTGCTCTTGATGTAACATTTGCTCCAAAAATTGCTCATGCGTTAGAGACAAAAAAAAGACCTCCTGTAATCTGGCTTGAATTCCAAGATTGTGCTGGCTGTAGTGAATCATTTTTGAGAGCAACAAGGCCTCCTGTTGAAGAAATAGTCCTTGATATTCTATCAGTAGACTACCATGAAACATTAATGGCAGCATCAGGTTATCTTGCAGAAGAAGCCAAAGAAAAAACATTAAAAGCTGGAAAATATATTTTAGTTGTAGAAGGATCTATTCCCACAGCAGATAATGGGGTTTATTGTACAATAGGAGGGAAAACAGCTTTACAATCACTTCATGAAGCCGCAAAAAATGCAATTGCAATAATTGCTGTTGGAAATTGTGCTGCATTTGGGGGATTACCAAAAGCGCAACCTAATCCAACAAAAGCTGTGGGAGTTATGGATATTATAAAAGATAAACCTATAATAAACCTTCCAGGATGCCCAGTTAATGTAGTTAATATAACAGCAACAATCGTTCATTATTTAACCTTCAAAAAATTACCAAAAGTAGATAAATTGAAAAGACCTCTATTTGCATATGGATTTAGAATTCATGATAATTGCGAAAGAAGAGCTCATTTTGATGCTGGAGAATTTGTAAAAGAATGGGGAGATGAAGGACATAGAAAAGGTTGGTGTCTGTATAAAATGGGATGTAAAGGTCCTATGACATTTGCTAATTGTCCAAGGGTTAGATGGAATGATGGGACAAGCTGGCCAGTTGCTTCAGGTCATGGATGTTTAGGATGCACAGAACCTGATTTTTGGGAAGTTGGAGCTTACAATAGAGTTGATATTCCAGAATTCATACCTCCTACATCATATCCAGATGCAATTAAACCAAAAAAAGAATTACCTTCTTCTACAAATGCAGTATTAGGTGGGATAATTGGAGCAGCAGTTGGAGGTGCAGTTGCAGTAGGATTAACCAAAACTGGAGAAAAGTTAAAAACTAAAGAAAAAGAAGAAGATTAAAGGAGGTATTTAATGTCTTTAAATAGAAGAAATTTTCTAAAAATATTAGGAATATCTTCAGGGGGTCTTCTTTTAAAACCTGTAAAATCAAAAGCATCAAATAAAAAATCTTTTAAAAATGAGATAGCAGTACTGTATGATGCATCTAAATGTGTTGGATGTAAATCTTGTCAAAATGCATGTAAAAGGGTGAATGGATTGCCTCCTGAAATTTCAGCAAATGGGTTATATGATGCACCTTTAGAATTATCAGAGAAAACATGGTCTTTAATAGAACTTGCAAAACCTAAAGATAAACATCCATTTTTCTTTAAAAGGTGTTTTCATTGCACAGAGGCAAGTTGCGTTAATGTGTGTCCAACTGGTGCATGTCATCATTTAAGCAATGGAGTGGTTGTAATAGACCAGAATTGGTGTATTGGTTGTGGATATTGTGCTCAAGCTTGTCCATTTGAAGTTCCTCATCTTGGAGAAGGAGAGGAAAAATCAACGGCAAGAAAATGTTTTTTATGTATTCAAAGATTAAAAAAAGGAGAAAAACCAGGATGTGTTGCCAACTGTACAACTGGAGCTTTACAATTTGGGAAAAGAAAAGATTTAATCACCTATGCGAGAATAAGAGTTGATGAATTAAAGAAACAGGGTTATGAAAATGCAAATATTTATGGCGATAATGAACTTGGTGGATTACATCATATAAGCATACTTTTAGATAAACCTTCAGTTTATGGACTCCCAGAATCTCCACAGGTAGCTACAAGTATCATGGCTGAAAGTTGGTTAAGCGGATTGATAGGTGCAGGATTGTTATCTGTTTTAATTATGCCTTTCTGGTTAGCATTTAAGAAAGAAAAAAAAGACTCCAAGGAGGGTCAAAATGCATAATGAACTTTTATGGAAATGGCAAATATGGTTATATTTATGGGCTGCTGGAGTTGCTGGCGGTGGATACTTTATTGCTTCTCTTATTAATGTATTTACAGGGTTTACACAGGAAAAATTACTAAAATACTCAATCTCTATAGGATTACCATTTGTAATTTTTGGAACTTTAATGCTTTTAATAGATTTAGGAAGAATGGAAAGATTCTGGCATTTAATGGTAAGATTTTATTTTCATTCTCCAATGTCAATTGGAACTTGGGTTATTACCTTCTGGATTATATGTGGTTTCCTATTGATCCTAATTTGGTTATCTGAGATGAATCTTCCACTTTTTAAATGGTGTTCAAGATTTTCTAATTTCAAAAATTTGATAGGTGGAATTGAGTTTGTATTATCTCCAATATTAATTGCATACACAGGAGTTCTTCTCAGTTGCACAAATATTCCATTATGGAAATCTTATTTATTACCTCCACTATTTGTTATTTCTGCATCATCAACAGGACTTGCTGCAATTCTTTTAGTTATGATTGTTAGAGGAGAAGAAATTCACCATGTAATGGGACAAACATCAGTTTTATTAAGTATGTTTGAAGCAATTACACTTGTTTTGTTTTTACTGAGTGTTCCATCGCACATAATAGTAAAAGGTGCTTTAAGCTTTGCATTTTGGGGTGGTGTAGTTGTTGTAGCTTTGTTTATTCCGTTATGGTTAAAATTATGGAATCTTGGCCAGGAAAGAGAGAGTGATAAGTTACTTATGATTGCCGCATGGTGGATATTGTTAGGAGGTGTTATATTAAGAGCAATAATAGTTATTGGCGGACAGGTTTCTGCTTAAAATAAATTTTTTTAAATAGAAGGAGGAAGCAATGGCAAAAATTGTAGTTGATCCAATAACGAGAATAGAAGGACATTTAAGAATTGAAGCTGAAGTAAAAGATGGGAAAATAACAAACGCATGGTCTTCAAGCACCATGTGGAGAGGCATAGAAAAAATTTTAAAAGGTAGAGACCCAAGGGAAGCATGGACATTTGCTCAAAGAATCTGTGGTGTATGTACAACTGTTCATGCAATTGCTTCAATAAGAGCAGTTGAAAATGCTCTTGGGATAGTTATTCCTGATAATGCAAGAAT
>JALVYZ010000368.1 GCA_027037705.1 bacterium
TTTATTTCATTTTCTACATTTTTAAGATTCTCAATCTTTGTTGCAACTAATGCAAGCTGGGCATTATTTTCAGCAAATTTAATAGCAATTGCCTTACCAATACCCCTTGAAGCACCTGTAACAAAAGCTACTTTCCCTGAAAGCATTTTTAACCTTCCTGAAAAAGATTTTTTAACATTTTAAAATTTTTTAAATTTTCTAAATTAGCAACTTTTATATTTCTATTAATTTTTTTCATTAATCCGCATAGTACTCTTCCAGGTCCAAACTCAATTACCTGCTCTATACCCATTTTATTAATCAAATATTTCATTGAATCTTCCCATTTCACAGGTGAGCTAACCTGTCTTATTAATAGTTCTTTAATTGTATCTTTTGAATAATTAGGAATAGCATCAACATTTGAAATCACAGGATATTTAGGATCTTTTATTTCTACATAATCAAATTTCTCTGCTAATTTCCTTGCTGCTGGTTCCATAAGTTTAGAATGAAATGGTGCACTAACTGCTAATTTTATTGTTTTAATTGCTCCTTTTTTACGAGAAATCTCATTTGCAACCTCCACTCCTCTAACATATCCAGATATAACAACCTGTCCTGGACAATTATAATTTGCTGGCTGTACATACGCTTCTTTTGAGGCTTCTTCACATGATTCTTCTACTTTTTCTCTCTCTAATCCAATAATTGCACTCATAGTTCCTAAGCCGAGAGGAACAGATTCCTGCATAAATTTCCCTCTTGCTCTAACAACTTTAACAGCATCATAAAATTTTAATGCTTCAGAAGCTACCAATGCACTATATTCACCAAGAGAATGTCCAGCCATTGCAACAGGCTCAACATCAAAATTTTCTTTAAATACCCTATATGCAGCATAACTTACTGTCAAAATTGCAGGTTGAGAGTTTTCAGTTTTATTCAATTCAACTTCTGGCCCCTCAAAGCAAAGCTTTTTAATATCAAACTGTAATGAATCTGAAGCCTCTTCAAATACTTCTTTTGCTTCTTTAAAATTTTCATATAATTCTTTTCCCATTCCTACATATTGGGAACCTTGGCCAGGAAACAAATAAGCTATTTTTTTCATATCTCCCTCCATTAGGAGAGTATCCTTTGATTTAATTCTTTAATAACTTCTGGGACTTCATTAAATATTTCTTCAAGGATCTCTTTAACTGTTTGTTCTTTGTTTATTAATCCAGCTGTTTGTCCCATCATAACACTTCCCCATTTAACATCACCATCAACTGCAGCTGCTTTTAATTTCCCTGTCCCTAATTCTTCAAGCTTTTCCTTTGGCGCTCCTTCTTTCTCAAGCTTTTCAAATTCTCTTGTCAATCTATTTCTTAAACATCTAACAGGATGCCCAGTGCTTCTTCCAGTAACAACTGCATCTCTACAGTCAGCTTTAATCACTGCTTCTTTATAATTTTGATGAATTTTGGTTTCTTTTGCCACAACGAACCTTGTGCCCATTTGGACGGCGTCTGCTCCTAAAGCTAATGCTGCGACCACACTTCTACCATCAGATATGCCTCCTGCGGCAATTACAGGTAAATTTATTTCCTTTACTATTTGTCTAACTAAAACCATTGTTGTTAATTCTCCAACATGTCCACCAGATTCTCCCCCTTCTGCAATAATACCATCAACTCCTAACTTTTCAAGTCTTTTTGCAAGTGCAATCATTGGAGCAATTGGGAATACTTTAATCCCTGCACTTTTAAATTTGTCAATATATTTACCTGGATTTCCAGCTCCTGTAGTAACTACAGCAACCTTTTCTTTACATACAACATCAACCAGGTCTTCTATAAATGGATTCATTAGCATTAAATTTACACCGAATGGTCTATCAGTCATATTTTTTGTTCTATGGATTTCTTTTTCTAAAATCTCAGGCTCCATACTTCCTGAACCAATGATCCCAAGCGCGCCTGCATTACTCACTGCAGAAACAAGCTCTGCTGTCGCAACCCATGCCATCCCACCTTGAAAAACAGGATATTTCAATCCTAACATTTCAGCAATCTTTGACTGTATCATACCTCTCCCTCTTTATGATGCCATATTTTGTGTTTTAAAGTTTTCCAGATATTCTTTTCAAGATCACTATTTTTTTCTAATTCATTGCTTAAATTTTTATTAAATCCTTTTTCTATTAATATCTTAGCTCTTTTGATTCCATTGTAAATAGCTTTTTCATCTGAAGAACCATGACATATCATAACAATTTCATTTACTCCAATTAATGGAGCTGCTCCATATTCTCTATAATCTAACTTTTTCTTTATATCTTTAAATAGTTTTTTTAAAAAAATTAAACCAATTTTCCTAAAAAATGATGAGGATAAATCTTTTTTAATTATATCCATTAAAGTTTTGCCCATTCCTTCTGCTAATTTTAAACATATATTACCAACAAATCCATCACATACAAAAACATCTGAATTTCCTTGAAAAATATCTCTACCCTCTTTAAATCCAACATAATTTAAAGATGATTTTTTAAGTAAAAAATTTGCTTTTTTTAATACATCCAGACCTTTTGATTCCTCTTCACCATTTGACAATAAACAAATTTTTGGATTTTCAATATTTAATTCTATTTTTGCATAAACAGCACCCATAATAGCAAACTGCAATAAATGTTCAGGTTTACAATTTACATTTCCTCCAACATCAAGCACTACAACATAACCATTTACAGAAGGGAAAGTAGCTGCAATTGCCGGTCTTATAATATTTTTTAATCTTTTTAAAATAAAGATTGAATATCCTAAAACAGCTCCTGTATTTCCAGCTGATATAAAAGCTTTTGCATTCCCCTCTTTTACAAGATTTAAGCCAACAGCAATGGATGAATCTTTTTTATTTTTAATAACTTTTGAAGGAGATTCATCCATTTCAACAACTTCTGATGCATGTTTAACAAATATTGGCAAATTTTTAGTATTATAATTTGCTAATATTTTATTAATTTCATCTTGAATTCCTACTAAAATAACCTCAATATTTTCTTTTGCTGCTAAAATGCCACCTTTAATAATTGCTTCTGGCCCTAAATCACTCCCCATTACATCAAGGGCAATTTTCATAATTATTCCTTAACATCTACTATTTTTCTACCATTGTAAAATCCACATGCAGGACAAACATGGTGAGGTCTTTTAATTTCTCCACAATTGTCACATATTGCTTTTGGTGGTTCTGGAATTGCATCATGAGCTCTTCTCATTCTTTTTCTTGCTTTTGAAACTTTTCTCTTTGGAACAGCCATTTTTTCCTCCCTTTATTTTAATAATTCTTTTAGTTTTGCAAATGGATTTTCATTAAACTGATTCTCACAATTGCATTTTGTCAAATTTAAATTAGTTCCACATACAGGGCATAAACCCTTACATTCATATGAGCATAATTTCTTTATTGGGATATTTAAATATATTTGTCCCATTATAATATCCTTTAAAGGTAAAATATTCTCTTCTAAAAAATCTATCTCCATATCATCTTTCTTTAACTTAAATTCTTTATGTTTTGAACTTACTTCAATTTTAGTTAAAAATAAAACATAGCTAAAATCATCTTTTATTTTAAAAGAAAAATCTTCAAGACATCTGTCACAATTAAGCTGAATTTTGCAATCAATATCACCTTTTAAAAAAATTTTTTTTGGCTTTTTCTCTACATCTAATGTAAATTTTAAATTATCTAAAAATAAAAAATCTTTATTTGTAATTTTTTTAGGAGATATATCGCCAATAAATCTTTTAAATTTTTCAATATCTTCTAATTCAATATCATAAAATTCATAAAGGTATACAATATCCATAAATTTTTTGTCTAATATAGCAGTAAAAAATTGTCAAGAAAATTAAGCACCTGACCTCAGGTCAAATTAAGTTGCTCAGGAAAAACCAGTTGAGCTACACGATGCTTGAGTTCCTTTTGATGCAAAAACTGAAAAAATTTTATTAACATTTTCTGAATTGCATTTTGGACATTTTATTTTTTCTTTATCAGATGAAAAAATTAACTTTTCAAATTTTTCTCCACAATCATTACATTTAAATTCAAATATAGGCATTGTTACCTCCTCAGTGTTGCTATCAATCTTTTTTTATTTAAAAGTAAATTTATTCCATCATCAATATCTTTCACCAGAATATCTGCATTTTTTAAACTTTTAATTGACAAACCTTCTTCCTGTAATACTATAATACTTAATTTTGCTTTTGCAAGCATTAAATGATCATTATATCCGTTACCAAATGCGACAATATTTTCAAAATTATTTCTACTAATTATATCTTCTTTTTCTTTACTACCATTCTCTGAATTTAATTTGATTAGATTAACATTCATATCTTTAAATAATTTTTCTGCAACACCAAAAGTATCAGCAGTTATAATATTAACATCTAATTTTTCAGATAATATCTCTAATAGTTGTTTCGTCGAGCTTTTCATAATCCCATCAACAGCAAGTGTCCCATTTAAATCAAAAAAAGCTGATTTTAACAAATATTCGCCTTTCCCTGGGATATGTATATTTATCATTATCTCCTCCAATTGTTAAAATTTTTATATTAAATTATTTTTTTAGTCAACACTTTACAAATTTTTAAATATACTTATATTAAATCCAAAAATAAAAAGTACGGAGGATTAAATGGCAAGAACATATAAATTTAAAGCTGAAATAAATAAATTATTAAATTTAATGATTAATTCTTTATATTCTCATAAAGATATTTTTTTAAGAGAATTAATCTCTAATGCTTCAGATGCAATTGATAAATTAAAATTTAAATCTATTCAAGACAAATCTTTAATAGAAGACGATCCAGAATTTAAAATAAAGATTATCCCAGACAAAAAGAATAAAACATTAACTATTAGCGATAATGGTATAGGGATGGATATAGATGATATAGTTAAAAGTCTTGGAACAATAGCACACTCTGACACAGAAGAATTCTTGAAAATTCTACAAAATAAAAATGAAGTTAATATAGATTTAATTGGTCAATTTGGAGTTGGTTTTTACTCTGTGTTTATGGTTGCCAAAAAAGTAGAAGTTATTTCAAGAAAAGCAGGATTACCTGAAAATAAAGCTGTAAGATGGGAATCTGCAGGAGATGGGAAATTTAAAGTTGAAGAAATATCCAAAAAATCAAGAGGCACAGATGTAATAATATATCTTAACGAGGAAGATGAAAAATATTTAGAAGAATTTGAAATTGCAAACATTGTAAAAAAATATTCTGATTTTATTGAATACCCAATTGTATTAGTTAAGGAAGATGGAAAAGAAGAAATTTTAAACTCTATGAAAGCTATATGGTTAAAAGATAAAACAGAAATAAAAGAAGATGAATACAAAGAATTTTATAGACATATAACTCATGATATAGTTGGAGAGCCATTAAAAGTGATTCATTTCAAAGTTGAAGGTATTACTGAATTTAGTGCTCTATTATTTATCCCTTCAAAAGCACCTTTTAATATATTTTTTAAAGATTACAAAATTGGGCCTGCTTTATATGTTAAAAAGGTTCAAATTATGGAAAATTGTGATGAACTTTTACCTCCGTATTTAAGATTTGTTAAAGGAGTGGTGCAATGTGATGATTTGCCATTAAACATTTCTCGTGAAACACTTCAAATAAATAGACAGATTCAGGTGATTAGAAAAAATATAATTAACAAGGTGTTGACTACATTAAAAGAAATGAAAGAAAATGAATTTGAAAAATATGAAAAATTTTATAATGAATTTAGAAAAGTTTTAAAAGAAGGGATTCATTTAGATTTTGAAAATAATCAAAAAATTGCTGAACTTTTATTATTTGAATCAACCAAAACTAAAAAAGGGGAATTTACTGATCTTGAAAATTATATAAAAAATATGAAGTCTGATCAAAAAGAAATTTATTACATTACAGGTAATTCTAGAGAAGAAATAGAAAATTCTCCATATTTAGAAATCTTTAAAGAAAAAGATATAGAAGTTTTATTTATGACAGATGAGATTGATGATTTTATATTTACAGGATTTTCATACAAAGAAAAACCTTTTAAAAATATATTAAAAGGAGATATAAGTATAGATAAAGAATCTTCAGAAAACAAAGATAAAGCAGAAAAAGAATATAAAGATTTATTAACATATATAAAAAATACACTAAGAAAAGAAGTAGAGGATGTAAAATTTTCGAATAGATTAAAAGATTCTCCTTGCTGCCTTGTAGTAGGAGAATTTGCACCAGATCCACAAACTGAAAAAATTTTAAAATCAATAGGTCAGGAAATTCCAGAGTTTAAAAAAACTCTTGAACTTAATCCTTCTCATAAATTAATTGAAAAAATGAATAATTTATATAAAAATAAAGAGTTTGATAAATTAAATGAATATATAAACCTTCTTTATGACCAGGCATTAATTTTAGAAGGGGAAAAACCAAAAAATCCTTCTGAGTTTGTTAAAAAATTTTCAAAATTACTTGCTGAAATATAACTATTTATATAGTTCTGTAAACGCTAATTTTAATAATTCTTCAATTGATAATTCTGGATGTTCTGACACTATTCTTGTAACTAATTTTTCTATCTCCCCTTTTTTGTATCCTAAATTAATTAATGCACTTTCTAAATCCTTCTTTTTATCTGAATCTTTTTTAGCCACTTTAATATCTTCAAATTTATCCTTTAAATCTATACATATTCTCTCTGCTGTCTTTTTACCAATTCCTGGAATAGAGGACAAAATTGATATTTCATTATTTTTTATGCTATCAATAATCTTTTCTACAGACATACCAGATAAAATAACATTAGCTAACTTTGTCCCAATTTTAGGTACAGTAATTAATTTTTTAAAAACATTTAATTCCTCTTCCGTTAAAAAACCATAGAGTTCAAATGAATTTTCTTTAATTGAAGTATAAATATTTAAAGTAACTTTTTCATTTATTGAAATTTTTGTTAATGTTGAAAGTGGGGTAAAAACGAGATACCCCACTCCAT
>JALVYZ010000369.1 GCA_027037705.1 bacterium
CTACATTTTCCTGAGTTTGACAGTTTTGGCAAAAATTTGCACTTCTTAAAAATATAACAAACTAATAATCAAATGGTTACGGTTTTAAAGTTTTGCTTTTCGAAAATTATTGGCGGACAACTTTTTTTAATATTTTTAATTTAATCAATTGATAACAAGATAATTAAAATTCATTTTTGGATGTTTATTTTTATATTTTTAACTTTGTGCCGTTAAAAATTTGTATCGTGTATTTAAAGAAAGTAAAATCTAAGGGCAAAATTTATCTGAAATTGGTAGAGACCAAATGGGACAAACAAAATAAAAAAAGAGTACAGAAGACCATTCTAAACTTAGGTAGATTGGATACTCTGATTGATAATGGGTTACCATTTATTGTTAAAAAATTGGCAGAAACCATATCAGAAGAACTTAAAGAAAATAAAAATTATCCAAAGAAAGATTATCCGAACTTGAAAGATATTAACACTATAACACACAAGAACACAGTCAATTACGGGCATATAACTTATCGTAAAATTTGGAATGATTATGATTTTGGTCATTATTTCGAACTATTGCAAAAACGCAGCAGAACAAAATTTAATTTTAGTGACTATGTCTATTTAATGGTTATAAATCAGCTACTGAGACCGAGTTCTAAACTTAATCTTTGGGAAAATTATCACTATTTTTTCGGCATCGAAAACATCCAACTTCAAAACCTATACAGAAGTCTTGATATTTTAGCCGACAATAAAGAAGACATAGAAGATTACATTTTTAACAGAAACAAAAATTTATTTAATCAACAGATAGACGTAGTATTTTATGATGTAACGACATTTTACTTTGAATCTCAGCATAGTGATAGTTTGCGAGATTTTGGTTTTGATAAAGACAATAAAATAAATAACGTTCATATAGTAATGGGCTTATTGATAGATAAAACCGGCAAACCTATTGGTTACGAACTATTTAAGGGCAATACTTATGAGGGGCATACTTTACTAAAAAGTATAGAGAAGTTGAAGCAAAGATTTAGAATACAGACAATTGTAATAGTGGCAGACAAAGGTTTGAACTCAAAAATGAATTTAAAGGAAATACGCGATGCGGGCTATCATTATATTGTAAGTGGGCGACTGAAAAATATGAAAAATGCCGTAAAAAAGTCAGTGTTAGATTTGTCAGATTACAAAACAGTAGAAAAAAAAGACTTGTCAATAATAAGCAATTATGATGAAGACGATGTGTTTAAATATAGAGTTATTGACTATGATAACATTGTCACATATAAGGAAAATCCGGAGGATAAGATAAATAAAAAAATAGTATTAAAAGAAAAACTCATTTGTACTTATTCATCGAAACGAGCGGAAAAAGATAGAAAAGACAGAGAGCGAATGATAGAAAAAGCACGTGAAATCATAAAGAACAACGATAAGTCAAAATTGAAACATACCAAAGGACACAAAAAGTATGTAGACAAACAATACGCAGACAAAAGCAAAGAAGCTGATTACCAACTTGTTCTAAATGAAGAAAAAATAAAAGAAGATGAAAAATACGATGGTTTTTATGTTATTCAAAGCAGTAAAGAAGATTTATCAGCCACAGAAGTTATAGAAAATTATCATTATTTGTATAAGATAGAAGAATCGTTTCGGATAATGAAAAGTACAATGCAAGTCAGACCTATCAATCATTGGACAGAAAAACGGATAGAAGGACATTTTGTAATGAGTTTCATAGCGTTCTTATTAGAAAGAGAATTAGAATTAAAATTATTACAAAATAAAAAGAACAGAGCCCCCGAGAAAATAAAAGAAGCAATAAACGGTTTGCAATTCAGTATATTAAATATTGAAGGACAAGAATACTATTTAAGAAATAATTATAAAAAATTAGCATCTGAAATTATGGCTGTATTAAAACTCAAACAACCGGAAAATATGTTAAATAAAACACAAGTAGATACTTATATGAAGCAATCAACTAAGACATAAAAAGTAATCAAATATCATATAATTTTATTACTTGCGATTAATTTTTCCTGAGTTTGACAGTTTTGGCAAAAATTTGCACTTCTTAAAAATATAAC
>JALVYZ010000370.1 GCA_027037705.1 bacterium
CAATGTATTATTGGAAAGGAAATAAATTATTTAACGCTTGAACATTATAATAAATGGATTTCAGAATCAGATGAAATTCATAAGATGTTAATAGGATTAATAAAAAAATTAAAAAAATAGTGCGGAGCTACAAAGTTTGGAGTCAGGAGTGCGGGGTATGGAGTCTTAGAAAATTATAAATTTCTACTCCCGACTCATGACTCCAGACTCCAGACTAAAAACAGGAGGAAAAAAATGAGAGAAGCAGTAATTGTTGCTGGAGTTAGAACTCCAGTTGGAAAAGCAAAAAGAGGAACATTAGCTAAATTTAGACCAGATGACATGGCAGCTATTGTTTTAAATGAAGTTTTAAATAGAACAAATGGTGCAGTCAAACCTGAAGATGTTGAAGATGTTATATTAGGAAATGCAATGCCAGAAGCAGAGCAGGGTGTTAATGTTGCAAGAATAGCAGTTCATAGAGCAGGGTGGCCTGATTCAGTTCCTGCAGTTACAGTAAATAGATTCTGTGCTTCTGGATTACAGACAATTGCAGATGCATGCTATAAAATTATGTGTGGACAAATGGATATTGTTGTCGCAGGAGGAACTGAAAGTATGAGCCTTGTGCCAATGGGGGGAAATAAAATTGTTCCAAATCCATATTTAGCAACAAACAGACCTGGAGTTTACATTTCAATGGGTTTAACTGCTGAAAATGTTGCAGAAAAGTTTAATATTACAAGAGAAGAACAAGATGAATATGCTTTAGAATCAAATATGAAAGCAGTTGAAGCAATTGAAAAAGGTAAATTTAAAGAGCAGATAGTCCCAGTAGAAGTTGAGTCAACTACTATTGTAAACAGAAAAAAGGTAACAAAGAAAAAATTATTTGAAATTGATGAAGGACCAAGAAAAGATACAAGTCTTGAAAAATTAGCTAAATTAAAACCTGCTTTTAAAATTGGTGGGACAGTAACTGCTGGAAATTCTTCTCAAATGAGTGATGGTGCAGCTGCAGTTCTTGTTATGTCAAGAGAAAAAGCTGAAGAACTTGGATTAAAACCAATGGCTAAATTTATAGCTTATGCTGTTGCTGGTTGTGACCCAGAATTAATGGGAATGGGTCCAGCATTTGCAATCCCAAAGGTTTTAAAAATTGCAAATATGAAATTGGAAGATATTGATCTTTTTGAAATTAATGAAGCATTTGCTTCACAATTTTTATACTGCTGTAAAGCATTAAATGTTGATATGAAAAAAGTAAATGTAAATGGTGGTGCAATTGCTCTTGGACATCCACTTGGATGCACAGGTGCAAAATTAACAGTCCAGCTTTTATATGAAATGAGATACAGAGGATTAAAATACGGAATTGTTTCAATGTGTATAGGCGGCGGCATGGGCGCTGCTGGGATATTTGAAGTAATTTAGTGCGGAGTTGGGAGTTCGGAGTGCGGAGTAGGATATGAAATGTGAAAAACTTGATGTGTGGAAAAAGGCATTGAACCTATCTATTGATGTTTATAAGGTCTTTAAAGATTGTAAAGATTTTAGTTTTAAAGATCAAATTACTAAAAGTAGTCTTTCAATTGTTAGTAATATTGCTGAAGGATCTGAAAGATTTTCTGATTTAGAAAAGATACGCTTTTTTGAATATGCCATAGGGTCATTAGCGGAGTTTCAAACTCAATGTATTATTGGAAAGGAAATAAATTATTTAACGCTTGAACATTATAATAAATGGATTTCAGAATCAGATGAAATTCATAAGATGTTAATAGGATTAATAAAAAAATTAAAAAAATAGTGCGGAGGGCTGGATACTGAGTCTGGAGTATGGAGTCAGGAGTGAGAGTAAAAGATAAAAAATTAATACTTAAAACTCCCGACTCCAGACCCCGAACTCAAGACTAAAACAAGGAGGCATAAAATGGAGGAATATAAAAAAGGTGGAGCATTTTTAATTGAAGACACAAATGAAAATGAGGTTTTAATACCTGAGAATTTTCCTGAAGAATTGAATATGTTCAGGAAAACAGCAGCTGATTTTGTAGAAAAAGAGGTTATGCCACACAAGGATGAAATTGAA
>JALVYZ010000371.1 GCA_027037705.1 bacterium
ATTATAGGTAAAAAAACACGCCCAGAGGGAGTCGAACCCCCAACCTGCGGATCCGTAGTCCGCTGCTCTATCCAGTTGAGCCATGGGCGCGTATGTATAATTTGTTTAAGATTTCAATATGTTACTAATTGTCTTTATCATTCCATTACAATCCGTGAAACATAATTGTATTACGATTGTTTGCATTTTTCTGTTCAACCTAAAACATATCATTTTGTCTCTTAAAAACCATTAAAAACCTTATTTATGATTTTTTTCTGAACATCTTGATTCAAATGCATATCCCTCTCGGTTGTTACAATATTACTATGATTTAATAACTCTTGTATGATACGACTATTTACATTATTTAAAACTAAATACGTTGCAAATGTAGTTGTATCATGCAACCTAAAATCTTCCTCACCAATCATCTTTAAATATTTCTTAAACCTATATTAACATAATCTTTATTAATTTGAAATAGTTTTTCTTTATACCGGAAGTCCCATACGTAAAATAGCTTCAAATCCTGTAGTAACAAGGGTTAGGTTGTTATTTTTTAGCAAATAATGGGGGCACTAATAAAAACATTGTGTTAATGTCAAGATAAAAATTAACAAAATTGCCAATATAAAAGTTAACAAAAGTGTTAAGTAATTTTTGCATTATTTTCTTTCAATATATCTTTTGTTCTGTAAGACCTACCCACTATCTTTTCTACAACAGAATGATGCAGTAGCCTGTCTAAAATAGCATTGGCAATGATTACATCTCCAAATATCTCATGCCATTTTGAAAACTCTTTATTGGTAGTTATTATAGTGCTACTTTTCTCATATCTTTTGTTAATAAGCTGAAAAAATATGTTTCCTTCTTCTCTATTTATTGGCAGATAACCTATTTCATCAATTATTAGAAGTTTGTACTTTGCATAATGTTTCAGTCTTGTTTCAAGCCTATTTTCTAAATGGGCCTTCTTCAAATTTTGTAACAGTTCATGGCAGTTTATAAAATAAGTAGATATTCTTTTTTGGGCAGCTGCTATACCTATGGCTACTGACAAGTGTGTCTTACCTACTCCTGAATTACCAAGAAATAAGATATTTTCCTGACGCTCTAAAAATCTAAGGGTTAATAAATCCAGAATCTTTCCTTTATTTATACCTGGCTGAAAACTAAAATCAAAATCTTCTATTGTCTTTAAAAATGGGAAATTAGCCACTTTTACACACGCATTCATTGCCCTTGCTTCTTTAAACTTAATTTCATACTCTGTTAGCTCTTTTAGAGATTCTACAATGGATTTCTTGCCAGAATTAATCAAATCAATGTAACTGTCCAGATGCTCCTTAAACTGAAAAAGTTTCAATTCTTCAAGGTTAGTTACCAAAGATAAATAAGCACTACTCATTGCTTGCTCCTTTAAACTTTGATAATAATTCTAAATTTCTTAATGATAATTCCTCTATTTCTTCTGTGGTTTTCCATTTTAATTTTTTTAGCATTAAGGATTTATAATCAGATTCGCTGTAATTAATAAATGAATCAGAAACTTCATAAATTCTTATTATCTCATTGTCTTTGTAAATATAAAGATAATTACCTTCTTCCCTTATTTTTAAAGTCTTGCCTATAAACTCAGGAGGTACTGAATACCTTTTGCCATTGTAGTAAATCAAAGAATCTTTATGTACCTTTACTGCCTTTTTATAATTCAAATAAAAATCTATTATTTCTTCACCTGGTAACGGTGAAAGCTCTTTAGACTCTTTAGCAAAAAGAACAATAGGACTAACATTAGTTGTTTGATTGATTTCTGAGTTAACTTCATCACTCAATCTATTAATAATTTCTATTAACTCTGCTTCATCAGAAAATTCATAATTATAAGGGATTAGCCTGCTTAAAAATCTGTTTGAGGCTTCTACCTTACCTTTGGTTTGCGGACTCTTTGCTTTGCACCTTTTTACTTTGAAATTAAAATCTTTTGCAAACTGTAAAAAGGTAGGGCTAATCTTTTTAGTCTTGGGATTTATTATGGCACTCATATTATCTATAAGTATTTCTTGAGGAACTCCGCCGTAGT
>JALVYZ010000372.1 GCA_027037705.1 bacterium
GGCTCATTGCCCAGTATTAACATTTAATCCAAAATTCAAGGAGGAATTTATCAATGAGTAAATTAGTAAATTTTATTGTAAAAACAAAAGACGCAAAAGAAAGTGATATAAAAAAAGCTCTTAAAGAAGCTGGAATAGAAGTAATTAGTGTAGCAACTGTGCATAAAGAAGAAGTTAAAGATGAGAAAAAGGAGGATTGAAAATGCCATTTATAGAAGATGTTATTGCAAGAGAAGTTTTAGATTCAAGAGGGAATCCAACAGTTGAAGTTGAAGTTTATACTGAATCTGGTGCTTTTGGAAGAGCTACAATCCCTTCTGGCGCTTCAACTGGTGAACATGAAGCAATTGAATTAAGAGATGGAGATGAAGAAAGATTTATGGGAAAAGGAGTGTTAAAAGCTGTTGAAAATGTCAATGAAATTATAGCTCCTGAAATAGAGGGAATGAATGTATTGAATCAAAGAGCAATTGATTTATTAATGCTTGAACTTGATGGGACTGAAAATAAAGAAAAGCTTGGAGCTAATGCAATTCTTGGTGTTTCATTAGCAGTTGTAAAAGCTGCAGCAGATTATTTAAATATCCCTCTTTATCAATACATTGGTGGAGTAAATGCTCATATTTTACCAGTGCCACAGATGAACATTTTAAATGGCGGAAAACATGCTGATAATAATGTTGACCTTCAAGAATTTATGATTGCTCCAATTGGAGCTGAAAGTTTTAAAGAAGCATTAAAAATGGGAGCTGAAACATACCATACATTAAAGAAAGTTTTAAAAGAAAAAGGTTATTCAACTTCTGTAGGAGATGAAGGAGGATTTGCACCAAATCTAAAAACAAATGAAGAACCATTGCAATTGATTGTTGAGGCAATTGAAAAAGCTGGATATGAACCTGGTGTGGACATTTATATTGCACTTGACCCAGCTGCAAGTGAATTTTACAAAAATGGAAAATATGTTTTAAAAGCTGAAAATAAAGAATTATCCGCTGAAGAAATGGTTGATTATTATGAAAAATTAGTAGAAAAATATCCAATCTATTCAATTGAGGATGGACTTGCAGAAGATGACTGGGAAGGCTGGCAAATTCTTACTGATAGATTAGGAGATAAGATTCAACTTGTTGGAGATGATATTTTTGTTACAAATACAAAAAGACTTGACCGAGGAATAGAATTAGGAGTTGCAAACTCTATTTTAATTAAATTAAATCAAATTGGCACATTAACAGAAACAATTGAAACAGTTGAAATGGCAAAAACAGCTGGATATTCCGCAGTGGTATCTCACCGTTCTGGAGAAACAGAAGATACTATTATTGCTGACTTTACTGTAGCTATGAACACTGGACAGATAAAAACTGGCGCACCTTGTAGAATCGATAGAGTAGCCAAATATAACCAGTTGTTACGAATAGAGGAAGAACTTGGAGATTTATCTATATATGCTGGAAAATTAATTAATTTTTAACAAATGGATATAAACCAGTTTTTTAGAAATTTTGTTGAATTATTAATTAAAGAAAATATTTTTGAAGATAATGAAAATTTAAAAGAGAAATTAAGTAACGCCATCTCAAAATATACTAAAGATGGTATAATCAGTAAAGAATTCAATGAAATTTTGGTGAATCTTTTTGGTGTTTATGATACTGTTGCGAGGGAGGTCATGATCCCTCGCACAGATATGATAGCTGTTCAGGATAATATTTCCCTTGAAGAATTAATAAAAGTATTTTCAGAACATAAAAAATCAAAAATTCCTGTTTACAAAGATAATATTGACAATATCATTGGAATTGTAAATGTCAAAGATATTATTAGTTATTGGGCTGATAATGGTAAAAATTTTAAAATTAAGGATGTTCTAAGACCTCCATATTTTATCCCAGAAACTAAAAAAATTCTTGATTTATTAAAAGAATTTAAAAATAAGAAGACCCTTTTTGCAATTGTTGTTGACGAATTTGGTGGAGTTTCAGGAATTGTGACGATAGTTGATGTTTTAGAAGAGATTGTTGGAGATTTTGATTATGAAGAGGAAGAATCTCCAGA
>JALVYZ010000373.1 GCA_027037705.1 bacterium
CCATAGTCTTTCGACTGGATTTAATTCTGGACTGTACGCTGGCAGGTATTCTATCTTTATATTTTTAGGAATTTTTAATTCTTTTGATTTGTGCCAACTTGCTTGATCCATTATCAACAATATCTTTTCATCATTATAACTCCTTGATAATTCCTCTAAATATAAATTCATCATCTTTGTATTTACCTCAGGGAGCAATAAACTGAATATCTCTCCACTTTTTGGACATGTAGCTGAATAAGTATAAAAATTTTTGTAGCCTTGTTTTACTTTTATTTCGCATTTACTGCCTTTTTCTGACCACTTACGTTTTATTGTACTCATTGTTCCAAATCGTCCTTCGTCAAAATGCATTATTTTTATGTTATTTCTTTCACATTTCCCCGATTCTTCTTTCATTTTTTTTAAAGCTCTCCTGTTTGGCTGGGTTTGATTGATAATGCTTCGGTCTTGGACGCCTTAACACCACTCCTTTTTTATTCAAATTCCTTCTTATACTTTCTATGCAATGACTAACTCCATATTTACTTTCTATTGCTTGTTTTAACTTCTTTAATGTCCAATTAACTTCTTTGCCTGAAAAATCTTTACCGGATATTACTATTCTTTTTATCTCTTCCCACTGTTCATCGGATATTTTCTGAGGATAATTGCCACCTCTGGTCTCTCTTAAACCTTCTACCCCTTCTTCACTAAATTTTTGTATCCATTTATAAATGGAAAAAGGGGATACTTTTAATATGTTGCATACTTCTTGAGCAGAATGTTCTGAACATGCCATTATTGCCAATAATTTTTTAGCTATTTTACCTTCTTTAAGTTTTGCATATTCCAACTTTGCTTCTTTTAACAATGCAGGAGTTAATAGTGAAAATTTGCGTGCCATTTCAAATCCTTTTTTTGATTTCACTATAGCATATCTTTACTTGATTATCAAGTTAGAATTTGTATTAATACTTTCATTTCAAAGTAAGTGCCGGGTCGGAAACAATTTAAAACCCGTTTCTATAAAATTATGGGGTGATGCCAGGTTTTAATGCTCTTTTTTGGGCTCGTCTGGTTTAGACAGTTTATTGTAAAGTAAAAATGATAAGAAGAATATTGAATTAATTTGTTTTTATTATGTATCAAGGGCGGTGTTACGGTTTAAAATAAAAAATGATTTAAAAATAATAACTAATAAGGATGCTCATTAATGTAAAAACTTTTTAATTTATAATTGATAAGGCTTTTTCTATCTCAGAAATGAGTTTGTCAATTGTAAATGGTTTTGTAACTGTTCCATGAAATCCATAATCTCTATAATTTGAAAAGACAGGATCGTCAGAATATCCGCTTGTAATAATAATTTTTGCATTTTTATCTATTTCTAAAATTTTTTTACCTATCTCCTTACCTGAAATATCACCTGGAAGTGTTAAATCTAATAATACAACATCAAATTTATTATTTTTAAATTTTTCAATTGCTTCTTTACTGTCAGAGGCTTCTTCCACTTTAAAACCATGAAGTCCAAACACCTCTTTTAATACTTCTTTAATAACCTCTTCATCATCTACAATTAAAATGTTTAAATTTTTAGTTTTTAATTTTTTAATTGTAGATTCTCTTTTTTTATGTTTAAGAATTTTTTCTTTTACTGCCGGAAGAAAGATTTCAAAAATTGTTCCTATTTTTTCTTTTGAATAGACTTTAATATATCCATTATGTCTTTTAATTATACTGTATGAAATAGACAAGCCTAATCCACTTTTAATATTTTTAGTAGAAAAGAATGGATCAAAAATTTTTTCTAAATTATTTTCAGGAATTCCAACTCCTTCATCTTGAAATTTTATTCGAATAAAATCACCTTTTAATCCTATTTCCTTATTTTCATAATTTTCAATATTTTCAGCTTGTATATAAACATTTCCACCATCAGGCATAGCTTCTTTAGCATTAATTGTTAAATTTGAAATTACCTGACTTATCTGGTTTGCATCTGCTTTAACATGCCAGAGATTATCCGGGAAATTAAAATGTGGCTTAATGTTACTACCTGTTAAGTCAAAAGTCA
>JALVYZ010000374.1 GCA_027037705.1 bacterium
AGGGTTTAATATAATTTACCTCTCTCTTTATTTTAAAAAATATGAAATATAGAAATATATATTTAGAAAATCTTATCTTTTATCTTCTTTTAGAGTAAAATAAATAACTCCGACAAAAATTAATAAGCCTATAAATGCTAAAATTGCATTTATCATTTTAATTCCCCTCCATTTCACTTATCAATTCATTAATCCTTTCCCATACTTTTTTGTAAACTATTGCAATTAAAATAATTCCTATTAATCCTAATATTCCCCAAAGGTCCAATTTATTTGTAATTAACCTTGCAATAGTTGACGATATTTCTAATATCCAGGCATATAATAATGCCCTTAAAACTTCTTTCCAAACTCCAATTTTTTCTTTGATGATTTCATTATTTTTCATATATTTTAATTTAATCCTTTATAACTAAAAAATCAATTATTTTTTCTTCAATTAAAAATCCAAAATTTAACATTTAAAATTAGATACTGTTTACCATTCACGGTTTTAAATAATTTACCTGTCCCTTTATTTTCTTATTGGTAGTCAAAGTGTCCGAAAAAAACGATACGCTGTCCTAAACAAAACAAGACGGATGTCCGAAACGAGCGATATAGGCATATATTCAAGCATAAGCAAGTTTACCTTTTGGAGTTGGAATATCTCTTCCTAACATTTTGGCTGTTTCTATCCATTCATCTATTATTTGTAATGCATTCTTGAGAGCTTCTTCATATGTTTTACCATCAGCCATACAACCAGGAAGTTCTGGAACTTCCGCAATGTAAGCTTCATCTTCTTCACTCCAATACACTATTATCTCATATTTATACATCATCTAATCCTCCATAATGAAGTTTATATTTTAAAATTAAATTTCTAATTTGCTTAACTTGATAAGGTTTTGCCTTACCATCATTAAGTGGTTGGATATTTATAATCTCATCTATTCCATCTTTAAAAAATATATGATGACTGCCCTTTATTCTTTCCTCAAATCCTAACTTTTTAAGTAAATTACATAAATCTTGAAATTTGATATTTTTATCTGATTGACCTGTTAATAAAGTTAAAATTAATTTTCTATATTTTCCCATTTTCTATTTTATTTTTAAATAATCTAAAAACTAAAAAAAATCAATAAAGTTTCATAATAATCTGTTTGTTTCCTTACTTTTATGCAAAAAATCAATTATTTTTCTTCAATTCAAAATCCAACATTAAAAATGAAATGCTACTCATCATTCACGTTGTGTCAATAATTTACCTGTCCCTTTATTTAATTTTTAACCAATAATTTCTCTTTACCATCAGTAAGTACTTCATCAAAAAAATTTATAATATTTTTTGTCAATAATTCTACTGTTTATATATTTTAGTCTATTAATTTTTTAACCAATTTTTTGAAATTTCTTTTATTAAAAGAAAAATAAATTTTGTATTTGTGTAATAATATCTTTTAAATAGTCTCTTTGGTTCCTTGTAAAGTCTATAAAACCATTCCAAACATAATTTTTGCATCCATTTAGGAGCTCTTTTTTGCATCCCAGCAAATATTGGAAAAGCAGCTCCAACACCTATCATAACAGCATTTATTTTACCCTTCATTTCTGCCATCCACTTTTCCTGTTTTGGGCAGCCTAATGAAACAAAAACAACATTAGCTCCTGAATTGTTTATAATTGCAATTATATTTCTTTTCTCATCATCAGTAAGTTCTCTAAATGGCGGCGAAAACATTCCTACGACTTTAAGTTCTGGATATTCTTCTTGTAATCTTTTTTTCATTTCATTCAAAATTTTAATAGTTGAACCATAAAAAAAAACACTTAGATTATTTTTTTCCAATTCCTTTAATAAAACAGGCATTAAATCAGGTCCGGGAATTCTCTCCTGCTTAATTCCATAAATTAATCTTAAAGCCATAACCAACGGCATACCATCTGGTGTGGTAATAATTGAATTGTTCACAATTTTTTGAAAATTTGGATTATCAAAAGCCTCGATTGTCATATGGACATTTGCAACACAAATATATGATGAAATATTTTTTTTGGCTAATTC
>JALVYZ010000375.1 GCA_027037705.1 bacterium
CCATTAATATTTATAAAAGCTTGGTCATTAGGATTTCCTGTTATTGGTGAAATATCTACTGTTTCAAATTTTTTCTCTTGAAATGATTTATAAATATTCCAATCATAGAATGGTATAATAACTGTATGACTTTCAAGACCTTTAGCTTTATGAATTGTCATTATTTTTAATGCATCAATATCGTCACTAATTGTAACTGTTATATCTTTATTATTATAAAAATAATCAAGTATATCTTCTATACTTTTTTGTGATTCTGTAAGTTTTAAAACTTCTTCCAATAATTTATCAAAATATAATTTGTTATCTTTTAAATTAAAAATTTCAAGACTTAACAATTTACAAAAAATTTCATATGGTGAAAGTAATTTTACATCTTCCTTTAGATCTTTTAATAACATTTCATTAATATTTACTATTTTTAATGCAGATTTATAACTATAATCATCTGAATAAACAATTGCAGATAATAACAATAAAAATCTTTTAATTTCATAGTTGTTTAATAAAATTAACGAATCTTCGGTAATAAAAGGAATTTCAGGTAAATATTCTCGTATCCAGCTAACAACAAAGTCTATATTATCTTTCTTTCTCAATAAAATCATAATATCAGATGGTTTTATCCCTTTATTAAATATTAATCTCTTTAAAACCTCTATTAAACTTTCACAGTAGAATTCTTCATTCTGTTCAACTTCTTCGTTGTCTTTTAAATTAACCTCTATATATCCTTCTGAATTAATAAAATTTTGTTGAAATGAATTTTTATATACATCTTTTATTGCTTTTTCTAATTTTATTGATAAAGAACTATCATAATTTTTTAAAACTTCTTTAAAATCTTCATTAAAAATATTTTTCACATCAAAAACTTTATTGTTGAATTCAACGATATTTTTAGCAGAACGAAAGTTTCTGTTTATATTTTCCTGAGTAAGAGTTAAATATTCTTTTTCAAGCACTTTATCAAAAATCGTATAATCTCCACCTCTCCATGCATAAATTGCTTGTTTTTTATCTCCTACTAAAAATAGCGAACCTCCTTGAGACACAGCATTTTCTATTAATGGGAAAATTGCATCAAATTGTTCATTCGAAGTATCTTGAAATTCGTCAATTAAGTAATGAGTTATTTTTTCTCCTAATCTACAAAAAGCATAATTAACTCCATCTTCCCTTTTCAAAATATTACTTAAATCCTTTGCAATTTTACTTCCATCAACTATATTTAAATAAGATTTTATTTCTATTTCCTTTTCCTTATATTTTTTTAACAATGCACTAACAGCATAAGATTCAAATGTTTCTCTTAACAATAAAAATTTTTCACCAATTGAAATACATTCCTTTAAGTTTATTAAAAATTCTTTTTCTATATTTCTATCTAAAAAATTGTTTTTTCTGTATAATCTCTTTAATGAATTATCTTCAACAATTTCCTTAAAAGCCTTAAATTTATCTCTTTCTAAAAATTTTTTTAAATTTAAATCTTTAAATCTTTTTATTTGATTACCATGAAAAATATTTTTGTTTTGGTTAATAATATCTTCAAAATATGAAAAATAAGGAGATAATCTATTTTCTATTTCTGATTCTATATCGCTGAGATTATTACCAACAAGGTTGAATCTTTTACCTAATTCATAAAAAGTAATAATATTTTCTGGGATATCTACATCTTTAAAATCTTTAATTCCATTAATTATAATCTTTTCTGGATTTACTCCTTTATTTGCAAGAGGAAGGTAATTTTTAAGAAAGTTCAATAAATCATCAAAATTATCAGGATTTGAAAAAATATCATCAATTGTAAGCTGAAAAATTTCTTCTCTATTAAAAGTTATCTCATAATCTGGATAAATATTTAAATCAATTGCAAATGCCTTTAAAATTTTATTCATAAAAGAATCAATTGTTGTTATATTAAAATCACCATGATTTTTTATAATATCAACTAACAATGTTAGAGCATCTTTTTCTTTAATATCAAAATCTTCTTTATTGAATTTCTCATCATTATAAATATTGACCAAATATTTTAAGAATAAGATAACCCTCTCTTTCATTTCGGCTGCAGCTTTATTTGTAAAAGTGATTGCAACGATGGAACCTAAAGTTTCTGGCAATATAAATTCTTCTGATTCTGGCGATTGGGAAATTTTACAAATTTTAAAATTTGAATTTTTTTGAATTGATTTTAAATAATAGGATAATAGATAAATAAACCTTTTTGCAAGCTGATACGTTTTACCAGAACCAGCTGACGCTTCTATACTTAATGTTCTGATAAATTTATATTTTTCTTTATTCATTAATATTAAAAATTAATGAGCGCCATAAATTACAGCTAAAATTAAAGCAGGTTTATCTGTATTCGTCGTTATAAAATGAGGAACAGATGATAAATAGTAAATAGTATCCCCCATATGTAAAATTTCAACATTATCTCCAATAACAACCTTTACTTCACCATCAAGAACATATATAAATTCTTCACCTTCATGCACTGATTTCTCTTCTTTACTGTTAGGAAGTAATTTTACAATAAATGGTTCCATATTCATCTCTTTTAATCCTGATGCAAGAGGGATATACGAATAATTATATCCTGTTGAAGATTTTCTTGGTACAACTTTTTGCTCTTTTACTCTCATTACACAATAATTCTTTTCTCCAGGTTCACTAAAAAGATTTGCTACCATTGTATCAAGAGCTTTTGATAATTTTACAATTATTCCCAATGGAGGTGAAACTTTTCCATTTTCAATATCTTCTAAAAATTCTTTTGAAAATCCTGTTTTTTTTGCAACATCTTCTATTGTTAAACCTTTTGTTTCTCTTATTTTTTTTATTTTCTCACCTATTAACAATCCTGGTTGTTGTACTTCAACACTATCAAGTTTCGATGAAATCTCCTCAATATACTCTTCATAATATTTATTAACTTTTTCTACTGGAATCATAGTCTCCTCCTGTTTTTTTTTATTTAAAAAAAATTTACATTATTGCATCTTCCATTTCCATTAATTTTTCAAATTTAATATCTAATCCTAACACTCCTACCATTTCACCTCTATCATTCCATATTGGATGTGATACTGTTAAACATAAATCTCCTGTAATTTTAGAGGTATATAAATTAGATACATAAAAACCTCCTTTTTTAACTACCTCTATAAACCATCTTCTATTTGAAAGGTTTTCTCTTACCCAACTTAAAGCATATTTATTAGTCTCATCTGCCTGAGTGATATTTTTTGTAATCTGATTACCTTCCATATCAATAATATAAGCAAATTGTATAAATGGATTTTGATATACAAGTTCTTGAAGTTCTTTCTCAGCTTCTGGGATGTTAAGATTTTTAATACAATCTTTTTCAACAAATTCTTTAACAATTTTCTTTGCAATTTGCTTTGCTTTCTCTTTAATTCTTCCAAATTCAGAAATAAAGTATTCTGGCAAGTACTTCCTTGCAAGTTTTTCCATTTCTTCTGATGAGAGTGCTGTTGTTCTACCTTCGTCATACATCTTTTTAACAACATGATAAATCTTTTGAATACCTGGATGACTTTTATCTACTTTTTTATCTCCCTGCAAACCTAAATATGAATTTACCCAATGAGCGATTCCAGCTGCTCCAGATTTATCATTAATGGCTACGGTTGGCGGCCTATTTAAAATTCTTCTTGTATCAAAAATATTGTAAATCTCTTCATTTTTTAATAAACCATCTGCATGGATTCCTGCTCTTGTAACATTAAACTCAGAACCAACAAATGGATAATTTGATGGGATATGAAATCCAATTTCGTTTTCAAAATAATTTTTAAGATCTGTAATTACTGTTGTATCAATCCCATTATGATGACCTATTAAACTTATATAATCAATTATTAATGCTTCTAATGGCGGATTTCCAGTTCTTTCACCAAATCCAAAAATAGTCCCATTTGCAGCAGCACAACCATAAAGCCATGCTGTTACAGCATTGATTAATACTTTATGAAAATCATTATGCCCATGCCATTCAAGATATTCAGATGGAACCCCAGCCTCATCAATAAACACTCTTACTAACTTTGGAACACTTCTTGGCAACTTTGCATTTGGGAAAGGCACTCCAAATCCCATTGTATCGCAAAGTCTTATTAAAATTGGCATTTTTGCATCTTCAGAAATTTTCATTAATTTTTGGGCAAATGGTATTACAAAACCATAAATATCTGCTCTTGTTATATCTTCAAAATGGCATCTTGGCACAATCCCATGTTCAAGTGAAGCTTCGATAATTTTTAAATAATCTTTTAATACTTCTTTTCTATTCTTTTTTAATTTTAAAAATATATGATAATCAGAAACAGATGTTAATATTCCAGTTTCTTTTAGTCCCATTTCTTTTACTAATTCAAAATCATTAACATTTGCTCTAATCCAGCCAGTAATAATTGGGAATTCATAATTTCTTTCAAGACATAGTTCAACTGCTCTTTTGTCTTTATCTGAATACAAAAAAAACTCACATTTTCTTATTACTCCATTTGGTCCTCCAAGTTTATGGAAAAAATCAAAAATTGTAACAATCTGCTCTGGAGTATAAGGAGGTCTTGCCTGCTGTCCATCTCTAAATGTTGTATCTGTTATAAAAATTTCATCTGGCATTGATGGAATTACAAAAGTATTTTCAAATTCTACTCTTGGAATTTCTACATAAGGAAAAAATTCTCTAAATAAGTTCGGTCTATCAGTATTAATCAGTGGGTACTTCTCATCAGCTAATTTTAAATATTTACTGATGTTAATTATCTTTCTTTTTGGCATACATCCTCCTTTTTATCTTTCTTTAATGATTACTATACATTAGGAAATTTCAAAAATTATTTTGCAAGTCTCATTTTTTACTTTTGATTAATAACCTTTCTACATCTTTCACATATTTTATCTTTGTCTTCTAAAACAGAAATATCATATTGCCAGCATCTCTGACATTTTTCACCTTCAGCTTTTGAAACATTTACTTTAATTTCTTCTTCCATATCCTTATCTATTATAATATTAAGTTGAGAAACAATTAATATCATTTTTAAATCTTTTTCATATTTTTTGTAAAATTCATAATCTTTCTCATTTTTTAAAATAACCTCTACCTTTGCATCAAGTGAATGTCCAATAACCTTATTTTTTCTCGCCTCTTCAATATATTTTGTGACTGTTTCTTTAATCTCAACTAATCTTTCCCAGTTTTCATAAATTTCTTCATTATCAAATATCTCACTAATTTCTGGGAATAATTGAGTATGTATGCTTTCATCTGTGTTTTTAAAATAACGCCATGCTTCATCTGCTGTAAAAGCCAGTACTGGAGCAAGTAATTTAAGCAAAGCATCAACTATGTAATATATTGCTGTTTGAGAAGATCTCCTAACTTTTGAATCTTTTGCTTCACAATATATTCTATCTTTTAATGCGTCAAGATAGAAAGCACTTAAATCAACAACGCAAAAATTATAAATTTTATGGTAAACTATGTGAAATTCATATTCATCATATCCTCTAATTACTCTTCTGATTAATTTATTTAATTTTGCAAGGATATATTTGTCAATTTCTGTCATTTCTCCATATTTAACTTTATCTATTTCAAAATCAAAATCTTTTAAAACTCCAAGCATATATCTAATTGTATTTCTTATTCTTCTATAAGCTTCTACCACTCTTTTTAATATCTCTTGAGAGATTCTAATGTCATCTCTATAATCTTGAGCAGCAACCCACAACCTTAAAATCTCTGCTCCATATTTTTTTATAATTTCTTCAGGAGAGATAACATTTCCTGCTGATTTACTCATTTTTTTACCTTCGCCATCCACTACAAATCCATGAGTTAAAACTTCTTTATATGGAGCTACATCTCTATTTGAAATAGAAATTAGTAATGAACTATGGAACCATCCTCTATGCTGATCAGACCCTTCAAGATACATATTTGTTGGGAAACTTTGAGTTTCATTGTTTTCACATACAGCTGCCCAGGAACTTCCTGAATCAAACCAAACATCTAAGATATCTGTTTCTTTTTCAAATTCATTTCCACCACATTTACATTTAAATCCATCTGGTAAAAAATCTTTTACAGGTCTATTAAACCATGCGTCAGCGCCTTCTTTTGAAAAAATCTCATATACTTTGTCAAATAATTCTTTTGTTGAAATAATTTCTCCACAATTTTTGCAATATAAAACAGTAATAGGCACTCCCCATGCTCTCTGACGAGATATACACCAATCTGGTCTATTTTCAATCATATTATATATTCTTTCTTGCCCCCAGGATGGTATCCATTTGACATCATTCTTTATTGCCTCAAGAGCTTTTTTTCTTAATTCATTTTTCTCCATAGAAATAAACCACTGACTTGTAGCTCTAAAAATTATTGGCTTTTTGCATCTCCAACAGTGTGGATAAGAATGGATAAATTCATCTTCAAGAATTAATGCATTTTTCTCTTTTAAAATTTCATTAACTTTTTTATTTGCTTCAAACACAAATAGACCTTCAAGTTCTTTAACTCTAACTTCTTCTGTAAATTTCCCATAATCATCTACTGGATTCAATATTGGTAAATTATATTTTATTCCAATTATATAGTCCTCTTCACCATGACCAGGAGCAGTATGAACGCATCCTGTCCCTGCATCTAAAGTAACATAATCAGCATTAATGATTATTGACTCCCTATCAATAAATGGATGTTGACATTTTATAAATTCTAAATCTTTGCCTTTAAAAGTGACTAATTCTTTATAACCTTTAATTCCCCAGAAATGCATACAAGATTCAGATAAATCTTTTGCTAAAATATAAACACCATCTC
>JALVYZ010000376.1 GCA_027037705.1 bacterium
GCAATGGAACTTGCAAAGGAAGTTTATAGTTTAACTAAAAATTTTCCTAAAAAGGAACTATGAGGGAGGGAGAAAAATCTTCAACCTTCCTCCTTCAACCTAAAAAATAAAGGAGGTTTAAAATGAGCTATAAAATTAAAAAAGCAGCAGTTCTTGGAGCAGGAGTCATGGGCTCTCAAATTGCTGCTCATTTATGTAATGCAGGAATTCCCTGTTATCTATTGGATATTGTCCCAAAAGATTTAAAAGAAGGAGAACCAAGAAGTAAATTAGCATTAATGGCAATTGAAAATTTAAAAAAAGCAAAACCATCTCCAATTATCAGCAAAGATGTTATTAATATGATTATCCCAGGGAATTTTGAAGATGATTTTGATAAGATTAAAGATGCAGATTGGATAATAGAAGTAGTTATTGAAAATTTAGATATCAAAAAAAATCTATTAAAAAAAGTTGAGGAAGTTGCTCATCCTAATGCAATTGTTTCTTCAAATACTTCAGGTTTATCAATTAATAAAATGGTTGAAGATTGTTCAGATGATTTTAAAAAGAGATTTCTTGGTACTCACTTTTTCAATCCTCCAAGATATATGAAACTTTTTGAAATTATTCCAAATGAAAAAACAGATAAAGAAGTGATTGAATTTATGGCAAAATTTGCTGAAGAAAAATTGGGTAAAGGTGTAGTTTATTGTAAAGATACAGTTAATTTTGTTGGAAATAGAATTGGAGTCTATGCAGTTGCAAATACAATAAAGACAATGATGGAAATGGGATTGTCCATTTCAGAAGTTGATGCTGCAACAGGTCCAATTCTTGGAAGACCAAAAACAGCAACATTTAGAACAGCAGATTTAGTTGGAATTGATATTTTATACCATGTTGCAAAAAATGTTTACGATTATGCTCCAGATGATGAATGTAGAGATGAATTTTTACTTCCAGAATTTATTCAAAAAATGATTGAAAATAAATGGCTTGGAAATAAAACAGGTCAGGGATTTTACAAAAAAGTAAAAACAGAAGAAGGGAAACAGATTTTAGAATTAAATTACAATACATTGGAATATGAACCAGTAAAAAAAGTTAAATCAGCTTCATTAGAGATGGCAAAACAAGCAGGTCCACTGCCTAAACGAATTAAAGCATTTGTCTATGGGAAGGACAAATTAAGTGAGTTTGCATGGAAAACATTAACAGCGACATTAATTTATGCAGCAAATAGAGTTGGTGAAATTGCTGATGATATTGTTAATATTGATAATGCAATAAAATGGGGATTTAACTGGGAACTTGGACCATTTGAAATATGGGATGCAATTGGGGTTAAAGAATCTGTTGAAAAATTAAAATCAGAAGGGGTAAAAATTCCAGAAAAAATTGAAAAATTTTTAGCTGATGACAATGAAACATTCTATAAAGAGGAAGAAGGAGTAAAATATTATTACTGCTTCAAAGAAAATAGATACAAACCAGTGCCTGTTAATCCAAAATTTATATCATTGCAGGGAATTAAAAGAGATTCTTCAAAAATAATCAAAGAAAACAAAGGGGCAAGTTTAATTGATATTGGTGATGGAATTTTATGTTTAGAATTTCATTCAAAAATGAATGCAATTGGAGCTGACATTGTTCAGATGATAAATTTCTCAGTAGATTATCTTGAAAATTCCAGTTACGAAGGAATGATTATAGCAAATGAAGGAAAAGCATTTAGTGTTGGTGCTAATCTAATGCTTGTTTTAATGGAAGCTGAAGATGAGGAATGGGATGAATTAAATTATATGGTTAAAGCCTTTCAAGATGCATGTATGAAAATTAAGTATTGTAACAAGCCAATTGTAGCTGCACCTTTTGGTTATACATTTGGAGGTGGTCTTGAAGTTTGTTTAGCATGTACAAAAATCAATGCTTTTGTTGAGACCTATACAGGACTTGTTGAAGTTGGAGTTGGAGTAATTCCAGCAGGTGGAGGAACAAAAGAGTTAATTATTAGAAATTACGATTTAATTCCAAAAGATGTTCCAAATATTGAT
>JALVYZ010000377.1 GCA_027037705.1 bacterium
TTTGAATTTTCAACTTCCTCTGCTAAACTTGCCACTTTAAGCAATCCACCATAAGATACAAATATAAAACCAGCAGTTGAAAGAATTGTCATAGTAGAAGTATTATAAAACTCGTTAAAATGATGAACATCGATTTTACCTAATCCTTTAAAAATAAAAAAAAGTAAAATTAAAAATAGTATAAAAACTAAAAAAACCTGAATTCTTCCAGCTTTTTTAACTCCAACATAATTTATTATTAAAAAAATTAAACATACAGAAACTTCAATAATTTTAGGATTTATTTTTAATACTAAAATAGCATATGTGGATAAGCCAACAAGAGCAAATGCTGTTTTTAAAATTAATGAAAACCAACTAAGAATTCCTGCTACAGTGCCAACACCAACTCCTAAACTTCTTGTAACAAAAAAATATCCTCCACCAGCTTTTGGCATTGCTGTAACTAATTCTGCAATACTCATTACCCCTGGAATTGAAAATAATCCTGCAATTAAATAAGCAATAAATACTGAAGGGCCACATTTTTTAAATGCAATTCCAGGAAGCAAAAATATTCCAGCACTAACCATAGCTCCACTGGCTATGGAAAAAACATCTATAAGTTTTAAAGTTTTCTTTAATTTCGGCATTTTTTAATTCCAGAAGGAGATGAAATTAGCATAAATAGACTAATTTAAAAGATAAAAATTTAACCTTTCTTTAATATCTATCATTATTATAAATGCAAATATTTATATTAAGCTACATTTCTACCACAACATTTTTTATATTTTAAACCACTTCCACATGGACATGGATCATTTCTACCTATTTTTTTGCCGTCTCTTTTTACTGGAGATTTTTTTGCTTTTCTATCCTGAGTAGACTCTCCAGCCATTAATGTCATTTCTCTTTCTTTCTTTGTTTCTTCTTCTAATTTTTGTATATCATCTTCACTTACAAGTTGCACTCTAAAAATATCTCTAACAGCACTCTCCTTTATCTTTTCTACCATATCTAAAAATAATTCATAAGCTTCTTTCTGATATACTCTAATAGGATCTTGTTGAGCATATCCTCTCAAGCCAATTCCTTCTTTTAATAGATCTATATTTAAAAGATGTTCTCTCCAATGAGTATCAAGAGAATTTAATAATATTAATTTCTCAAGCTCTCTTATTGTTTCTTCACCATATTTCTTCTCTTTTTCTTCATAAATTTTAAGAATTTTACTTAAAAGTTTATCTTTTAATTCATCAATTGATATTCCCTCTAACTCATCTTTCTTAAAATCGAATTTTATCATTAAATCAAATTCTAATTTTTTAATTAAACCATTAATATCCCATTCTTCAGGTGACAACTTTTCATTAACAAATTGGTAAAAAACATTTTCAAAATATTCATGAATATAATCCTGCATTAATTCTTTAACATTTTCACCTTTTAAAATTTCTTTTCTAAGAGAATAGATAGTTTCTCTCTGTTTATTCATAACATCATCATATTCAAGAAGTTGTTTTCTTATTTCAAAATTATGTGATTCAACTTTTTTCTGAGCATTTTCAATTGATTTTGTAATGAGCTTGTTTTCAATTGGTTCTCCTTCATCTATTCCAAGTTTATCCATTATATTTGAAATTCTTTCTCCACCAAAAATTCTCATTAAATCATCTTCAAGAGAAACATAAAATCTTGAAGAACCTGGGTCTCCCTGTCTACCAGCTCTACCTCTTAACTGATTATCAATTCTTCTACTTTCATGTCTTTCTGTACCAATAATATGCAGGCCACCTAATTTTAAAACTTCTTCTTTTTCTTTTTCACACTGCTTTTTTAATTCTTCCAATCTCTTTTCAGCTTCTTCAGGAGTATAATTTTTCCCAAGTTTAACCATTTCATATTTCAACATCATCTCAGGATTACCACCAAGGATGATATCAACACCACGACCTGCCATATTAGTAGCGATTGTAACTGCACCTTTTCTTCCAGCTTGTGCAATAATATAAGCTTCATCTTCATGGTGCTTTGCATTTAAAACGTTGTGAGG
>JALVYZ010000378.1 GCA_027037705.1 bacterium
GCATTAAAGACTTTAATATTTATAATGGAATAAAAATGTGTGAAGAATTGCTTGAATCTTTTGGAGGACATAAGCTTGCTGGTGGTTTAATGATTAAAAGAAACAATATTAGAGAATTTATAGACGCCTTTGAAACTATTGTAAATAGGTTAACAACAAAAGAACATTTTATAAAGAAAATTTTTATTGACAAAATTGTAAAATTTAATGAAATTAATAAAAACTTTTTACAAGAACTTAGTAAGTTATCTCCATTTGGACCAGCTAATGAAGAACCTTTGTTATTTGTTAATGATATATTAGTTTCAGGAATAAAAGGCTTTGGTATGAACCATCTTCAATTACAGGTAGAACAAAATAATATAGCATTTGAAGCTGTTGGATTTAACATTGCAAATAAAAATATAGAACTTGGTGATTCTGTAAATATTGCATTTATGCCATATTTAGAAAGTCAAAAGATAAAGTTAAAAATAAAATTTATTGAAAAATTATGAAAAAAATAAAACTACTTCCTGAAAATATAATTAACAAAATAGCAGCTGGAGAAATAATAGAAAGACCATTTTCTGTGGTTAAGGAACTTATCGAAAATTCAATTGATGCAAAAGCAACCAAAATAAAAGTTGAAGTTAAAAATGGCGGGAAAAAACTAATTAAAGTTGTTGATAATGGAGAGGGTGTGGATAGAGATGACCTTTTCTTGGCTTTTGAAAGACATGCTACGAGCAAAATTAAGAATGAAAAAGACCTTGAAAAAATTTCTACTCTTGGCTTTCGTGGTGAAGCGTTGCCAAGCATAGCCTCTGTCTCAAAAGTAAGAGCAGCATCAAAGACAAAAGACTCTGATATAGGTTTTGAAATAATTCTTGAAGGAGGAAAAGTCAAAAATTTAAATGAAATTACTATGAATAATGGCTTTATAATTGAAGTTAAAGATTTATTTTTTAATTTACCAGTGAGAAAAAAGTTTTTAAAAAGAGATGAAACAGAATTTTTTTATATAGAGAGTATTTTCAAAAAATTTGCATTTGTTTATCCTGAAATTGAATTTACTTTAATCCATAATGGAAGAAAAAAATACTTTTTCCCAATAGTTACAAAATATATAGATAGAATATATGAAATTTTAGATGAAAAGGTTGCAGGAAAGTTAATTCCATTTCAAGTTGAGAATGAAGAGATTTATATTAGAGGATTCATATCTACTCCAGATGTAACTGTTCCAAATACAAAAGAGATAAATATTTTTGTTAATGGTAGATTTGTAAAAGATAGAATTATTTTATCAGCAATTAAAGATGCTTTAAAAAATAAAATTGAGCAAGGGAAGTATCCTTATGCTATAATTTATTTGAACATTCCTTATGAAAAGGTAGATGTTAATATTCATCCTACAAAACTTGAAGTTAAATTTGAGAATCCTCAATTTATTTATAATACCATAAAAAATGCCATATCAAATATATTTATTGAAAATTTATATTATAATGAAGATAGTATTGTTGAAGAAGAAGAAAAATTTAACTTTGATAAGATAAAAAATTTCTTTAAAGAATCAGTTTCAAAATATATATCAACGAAAAGAGAAGAAAATATTTTTTTTGAACCTATAGAATATGATGAAAATCAAATTGTGAAGAAAGATATTTTTCAGGATAAAGGATTTTTTTCAAAAATGAAAATTGTTGGTTCTTTATTTGACACCTTCATAATTCTTGAAAACAATGATGAATTTTATTTAATTGACCAACATGCAGCTCATGAAAGAATAAATTTTGAAAAATTAAAAAAACAGATTTTAGAAAACAGAATTGAAATAAAAAAATTTTTAATTCCAGAAATTATTGAAATTAGTGGGACAACAAAAAAATTACTTGAATTATATTATGACAAATTAAAGGATTTTGGAATTATCATTGAAAAATTTGATAACGAATCATTTGTTTTAAAAGGTATTCCAGCAGTTTTAGAAAATATAGAAATTAATGATTTTATTAATGAACTTTTAAACGATATACATGAAATAGGCTCTTCATTAAAAACAGAAGAACTTATTAATACTGTTCTGTCAACTATTGCGTGTAAATCATCGATTAAAGCAAATATATATTTAGACTTTAATGGCATAAAAAGTTTAATTTCAGAACTTGATAATACCCCAAATAATTTTACCTGTCCACATGGAAGACCAATTTTCAAAAAATTTAATAAAGATGAGCTATATAAATGGTTCAAAAGGATTTAACAATACATAAAATTTTAGCTTCAGGATTTGGTTCTGGTTTCTCAAAATTTGCACCTGGGACTGTTGGAACATTAGTTGCAATACCTTTTAGTCTATTTTTCAACTATAACTTAAATTCTACTTTTTATTTTTTTCTAATACTTTTTCTAATAATATACAGTTCTTTTATTTGTTATGAAATCCAAAATTTCTATAATGAAACTGATCCTTCATGGATAGTTTTAGACGAAATTATAGGTTTTTTCATTGCAACTTTCACAGTAAAAATAACTTTTTTAAATTATCTTTTAGCTTTTTTAATCTTTAGATTTTTTGATATTATAAAACCATTAGGAATTAAAAAAATTGAAGAAAAACTAAATTGTGGTTTTGATGTTATTTTAGATGATTGCCTTGCAGGAGTTTACACTTTAATTATTATGAAAATAATTACTTAACAAATATAAGAGGAGGGCTCTATGGAGCTTTTTGAAGATTTTTCAGAAATTTTAATTGAATTAAAAAATTTATTAAATCAAAAAAAATATTCAGTTGCAACAGCTGAATCCTGCACAGGTGGATTGTTAGGAGCAGTTTTAACTTCAATTCCTGGAAGTTCAACATATTTTCAAGGTTCAATTGTAGCCTACTCTAATTATCAGAAAATCAATTTACTAAAAATCAATGAAGAAACTTTAAAAAATTATGGTGCTGTGAGTGAAGAATGCGCATTAGAAATGGCAAAAAATTTAAAAGATTTAATAAACTCTAATATTATTATTTCAATCACAGGGATAGCTGGTCCAGAAGGAGGAACGAATGAAAAACCAGTTGGAACAGTCTTTTCTTCCATAATAATTAATAATAGTGAAAATATTTTTAGGTATCAATTTTCTGGAAATAGAAATTTAATTAGACTTATGACAGTAAGAACTGTCCTTGATAATTTATTAACTCTCCTTGAAAATGAATAAAAAAAGATTATTTATTGCAATTAAAATAGATATCTCAAAAGAGCTTAGAAATTTTATAATTTCATTAAAAAAAGAGCTTTCAAGTGAAAAGATAAAATGGGTAGATTTTAAAAACTTTCATATCACTTTAAAATTCCTTGGAGATACACCAGAGAATTTAATACCACAAATAGAGAAAACTTTAAAAAATATATCAAAAAATTTTCAAAAATTTGATATGCAATTAAAAGGTATAGGAGTATTTAAAGATATTGCTAATCCAAAAGTATTATGGATTGGATTAGAAAAAAATGAAACATTAAATGAATTATATCTACAAATTGAAAAAAATGTTGAAATTTTAGGTTTTAAAAAAGAAAATAGAAATTTTTCTCCACATTTAACAATTGGGAGAATTAAATTTTTAAAGAATAAAAATATATTATTAGAAAAAATACTAAAAAATTGTAATAAAAAATGGAATAAATCTGAAGTTAAAAATTTTATTTTATATGAAAGTGTTTTAAAAAAAGAAGGTCCTACTTATATTGAACTTGAAAAATATGAATTATAAAACTCTTCAAAATTTTTTATAACTTTTCCTCCAATATAACCTATTATTGCCCCTGTAATTAAAGCAAAAATCATTAGGAATGATGAAATATTAAAAATATCTTTATCTTTTATTATAAAAAAATAAACTATAAAAAGCTGAGTAAAAATATGTGATTCTGCACCTAAAATAGAGATCCCTAAAGGAGAAAATATTTTCCCACAAAATTTTTTTAATATACTCATAATAATTGCTGAACTTATTCCACCTCCCAATGACAAAAAAAATGAAGGAGTTAAAAAAGTCCCTGCAAAAATAGAACCTATTAAAACTCTAAATAAAACAACTTTAATAACAAAAGTAAAAGGAAAATAATACACTAATAACAAAGTTATTACATTAGAAAGTCCTAATTTAATCCATGGTAAAGGTCTTGGGATATACCCTTCAAGTATGAAGATAACTGAGCTTATTGCTACGAATATATATAAAAGTCTTTCCTGTTTTGACATTTATTTCAATGGTGGATAAAGTATTTCTCTTTCAGTAATTATTGCAGTAATTAATTCTGCATCAGTTACATCAAAAGCTGGATTAAAAGTTTTTACTCCTTCTGGAGCTGAATCCTTTGTAAACATTTCTGTTATTTCTATGCCAGGTCGCTCTTCTATTGGTATTTCTTTCCCTGTTTTAATATTAAAATCAAATGTTGAATATGGAGCTGCAACATAAAAAGGAATATTATGTTTTTTTGCTAATACAGCAAGAGAGTATGTACCAATTTTATTTGCTGTATCACCATTAGATGCAATTCTATCAGCACCAACAATTATTGAATCTATTTTTCCAAGTTTCATCAAAAATCCAGCCATATTATCACAAATTAATGTACAAGGAATATTTTCCTTCATTAATTCCCATGCTGTTAATCTACTTCCCTGCAAAAATGGTCTTGTTTCATCAACATAAACATGAATATTTTTACCTGAATAAAAAGCACTCCTTATAACACCAAGCGCAGTTCCATAACCTGCAGTTGCAAGTGCTCCTGCATTACAATGAGTTAAAATATTTGAATTATCTTTTATTAATTTAGCTCCATTTTCTCCTATCTTTTTATTAATCTCAATATCTTCATTAAATAATTTATCTGCTTCATTTAACATTTCTAATTTTATTTCACTTAAACTTTTGTCTTTTAACTCTTCAAATTTTTTTCTCATTTTTTCAATTGCCCAAAAAAGATTAACAGCTGTGGGTCTTGTATCCGCAATTTCTTTACAAATTGTATTAAAATTTTTAAGTAAATTTTCCTTTGAATTCTCATTTATTACATATAAGCTAATCCCATATGCAGCAGTAACTCCAATAGCAGGAGCACCTCTAACAACCATTTCCTTAATTGCATAAATTGCATCTTTATAATTTTTACAAATAAAATATTCTTCTTTTTTTGGCAATTTCCTCTGATCAATTAAAATTAATAAATTATTTTTAAACTCTATTGGTTTTATTTCCATTTTCTTACCCCTTAATAAAATAAGACAATTGGCTCACTATCAATTTATAAATCTTAAATCAAGAAAATTCTTGAATTTTTTTTTAAGATATTCTATAAGGCACTCTAAAATTTCCAAGGAGGAGAATAGTAATGAATTTTACAGTTGAATGGGCAGATAGAATAAAAACTTTACCACCATATCTTTTTGCTAAATTAGATCAAATGAAAGATGAAATTAGAAGAAAAGGTATTGACATAATAGATCTTGGTGTTGGTGACCCAGATATGCCAACTCCATCGCATATTATAAAAAAAATGCAACAAGAGGTGGAAAATCCTATTCATCACAAATATCCTTCTTATGTTGGTATGCTCAAATTTAGAGAATCTGTAGCTAATTTTTACAGAAAGAGATTTAATGTAAAACTTGATCCAGAAACTGAGATTATTTCATTAATAGGTTCAAAAGAAGGGATTGCACATTTTCCATTAGCATTTATAAACCCTGGTGATTATGCAATTGTTACAGAGCCAGGTTATCCTGTTTATGCAATATCAACAAGATTTGCAGGTGGCGAAGTGTATTTTGCTCCTTTACTCGAAAAAAATAATTTTTTACCTGATTTATCATCAATTCCAGAAGATATTGCAAAAAAAGCAAAAGTCTTTTTTGTTAATTATCCTAATAATCCAACAGGAGCTATTGCAAATAAAGATTTTTTTGAACAATTGATAGATTTTGCAAAAAGATATAATATAATAATTGCTCATGATGCTGCATATACAGAATTATATATGGATGACGAAAAACCTTTAAGTTTTTTAGAAATTGATGGTGCTATGGAAGTTGGTATAGAATTTCATTCTCTTTCAAAAACTTACAACATGACTGGCTGGAGAATTGGCTGGGCATGTGGAAATAAAGATATTGTTCAAGCTCTTGGAAAAATCAAAACAAATATTGACTCAGGAGTTTTTCAAGCAATTCAAGAAGCTGCAATTGAAGCCCTTGATTCTTCACAAGATTGTGTTGATGAATTAAGAAATATTTATAGAAAAAGAAGGGATGTTCTTATAAGTGGACTAAAAGAGATAGGATTAGATGTTAATGCACCAAAAGCAACATTTTATGTATGGATAAAAGTTCCAGAAGGTTATACATCTCAAAGTTTTTCAGAATTACTATTAACAAAAGCTGGAATAGTTACAACTCCAGGAAATGGTTTTGGACCTTCTGGAGAAGGATACATTAGAATTGCATTAACAGTTAATGAAGAAAGATTAAAAGAAGCAGTTGAACGAATTAAAACTCATGTAAAACTCTAAAATAAAACTTTTACTATTTCATCTAATAATACATTCAATCCCTGTCTCGTAACACTTGAGATAGGGATTATTTTTTTCCCTAATTTTTTTTCTAATCCTTTTTTTAATCTTTCTAAATCCTTTTCATTTACAGCATCAATTTTTGTTAATGCAACAATTTCTTTTTTTTCGAGTAATTTTTCATTGTATTTTTTAAGTTCATTTCTAATAGAATAATATTTTTTTATTAAATTTTCCAATTTCAATTCTGTTGAATCA